>CAIYUC010000033.1 GCA_903929315.1 uncultured Bacteroidales bacterium | reverse complement strand
GATACTTTGCTGGACAGACAAAATGGTACAACAGTACCGAAACATTGTGCGATTTGTGTATGTATTCGCTTGGGCTCATACATACAAAGATATTAATTACGCTGCAAGCAGCGGGGAACTAACCCCTAAAAGAGATTAGAATTCTTTTTTAAGATGATTAAACAATCCATTAATATACGATGTACGATTTAGTTCCTTCCGCCCCGAATAAGTACCCAACCAGTCTTTGTCCCTCCATTCTTTATTTTTAACACATAGAAATATGTTCCGTCAGGTAACAGTTCACCCTTGAAGTCTGTTCCTTTCCAAACCCGGTCAGCATTATCATAGTTCTCAAATGCATTGACCTTGTCACCCCACCGGTTGAATATTTCGACATTATTATAAGGGAAATCTTCGATGCAATCTATGATCCAGGTGTCATTCACACCATCTCCGTTGGGAGTTATCACATTGTGAATAACAATACAGTCTTCTTCATTTTCATGCTTTTTAACCCTTATCAGAACACTATCTGAACTACTGCATCCAGTGAGAAGGTCTGTCACATGAAGAATGAATGTGGCATCTCCGGTCATTGTCACTGTCACCGGATGGTCCGAAGCAGATCTATCCAGCAGTGAAGCCGGTTCCCAGTTATATTCATAGGAGCCAGACCCGCCTTCAGCAATACCTGTTAAGGTAGTCGATGCGCCATAGTCAATATCCTGATCCGGTCCCGCATCACAAACAGGGGCTTTTGAGATCAATAAGGTCATATGACCTGAGTCAGCAAGGCAGGGAAGAACAGGAATGGCGGTCAATGTCAGGGTTAATGTTCCTGTTTCACCTACACCTGGATAATAACTAGGCGTTAAAGTGGAGGCACCGGTCAATGTCCCCTTTCCATTATGTGTCCAGAGGAGGGAAAGATAATTCTGAGCTGACGCACCGGTAACTGTAAAAGATGTACCCTGGCAAACAGAGTCGTCAGGACCGGCATTTACACTGGCCGGTTTATTGAGGGTTAAAACCATTTTCGCTGTGTCAGCCTGACAAGGTACGGTTCCTGATGCTGTTAATGAAAGGATAATTTGTCCATTGATCAAGTCTCCCGGACCCGGTGTATAGAGAGGGTGTAATAGTGCAGGATCATCAAAATACCCGGTGCCGCTGGTCGACCATACTAATGACACTTCATTTGATGCACCTGATCCGGATAGTGTGACAGGTTGGGCTTTACAGACGGACAAGTCAGGTCCTGCGTTCGCTTCCGGCGCTTTTGATATCGTCAGTGTCATAGTATCGGTTTTCGAAGGACATAAATTTTCCGCTGTAGCTGTAAAGGTAAGAGTTACATGTCCGTTCTCAATATCACCTGCCCCAGGAGTATATAGCGGGTGCAAAAGGGTCGGGTCATTGAAGGATCCCATTCCCGTAGTCGTCCATAATAACGATACATACTGAGTGGCAGTCGCACCGGAAATTGTTACTGGTAAAGCATTACAAATGGTTAAATCCGGCCCCGCTGAAACAGCCGGTTCCGGGGTGATACTGAGGCTCATCCGGGAAGTATCATTGCCGCAGGGAGGATTACCGGTAACCGTCAGGGTCAATATCACAGTACCTGTTTCACCGGAAACCGGAGTGTATGTAGGGGTTAATGTCGCATTTTCCGTTAATACTCCTCCCCCATTTGTCACCCATAATATACTGTTGTAATTGGAAGCAGATGCCATAGTCACGGTAAATGGGATTCCCGTGCATATAGAAGTATCGGGGCCGGCATAAGCAAGAGGCGAATGAAATACAGTCACAGTGAAGGGAAGTGAAGGAGTTCCGTTCCCGCACAGGTTGGTCCCGTATACAGTAAAGTCACCGGAAATGGCATCCGCAGAAAAGTTCACAATAATGGCGTGTGTTCCGGTCCCTGAGACGATGGTTGCTCCGAAGGGAAGTGTCCAGAAATAATTCAAGGCATTAGATACCGGAGCTACGGAATACTCAACACCATTGGTACCTGCACAAACCGGTGTGGTTCCCTGGATGGGCCCTGCAGGATCAGGCAAAGGATTTACATTTACATTTAAAACTGTTGGTAAAAGTGGTGCACAACCATTCATATCTGTGTAAGTCACCCCAATCCAGTGAATCCCTATAGCATTCCATATTACTTGCACTTGGTTTGTCCATTGTCCACCGAGAATGATGCCCCCGGTTGATATGGTCCAATAATAAGAGATCATCCCGATTTCGGTTGTATAGATCATGGTATCGGAATTAATACAAAGGCTATCTCTTCCAATGATGGTCGGCACAGGTGGTGAAATAACAGTAACATTGTAAAGAGTTGGATCGGCTGCAGTACAACCATCAGGATTTGTATAATTCACACTTACAATTTGCCCGCCGGTGATATTCCATGCAACCGTTATTACATTGGTCCCGTTACCTGCTGTAATAATGCCGCCTGACGAGACTGTCCAGAAATAGTTGGACATTCCCGGTTCTGTAATATAAATATTACCGGTCGATAACATACATGCTATAACAGGGCCTGTGATAGTGGGAACAGGTAGTGGGAAAATCGCAGCAATGACGGGTGTCCGGGAAAGGCTCAGGCAGGCAGAGGAATCATTCCTCACCTCTGCATAATAGGTGGTGGTAGTATTAATGAAAGGTGTGATAAATGTTGTATCCCCTGTTATAATAGGTGTTCCACCCGTAGCTGTCGCATACCAGTCGACTGTCTCACCCGGAAGGACAGTCGCATGAATCGTATCAATCCCAGGTCCGCAACGGGACGCACTGTGTCCTATCGCAATCGGTGGTGAGCTGAAGAACAAGACAGTAAATGAGGCAGTGCTTGTACTTCCGTACCACCATGTATTGATCATTTTATCATGACAATCCGGACCATTCGGATTCCATGGATGACATCCTGTGTAACCCGGCAATGAACCGGGAAGACATCCTGTTAAATTTGCAGATTGCGGAGGGTAATAACAATCCCCCGATCCTCCATATCCGGAAGGGACTAACTGGGTATCATCCCAATAAGTCAGGGGAACCTGACCTGAAGCGTTCGCAGGCCTGACAAGGGATATGATAAAACCTTGAGGGTTTTGTTCCTGGTCCCAGATGGGTAAGTTGGTTAATCCATTCACATACTTTACAACAACGGTTATCAGGGTGCCGTCAGGTACCGGGTTTCCGAGACCATCCAGTCCGTTCCATGGAATATCATTGGTTCCCGGCACAACAGACGCATACAAAATGACGGTTGTAGATGAACCCCCATACGGAAAAGATATATCCACCTCAACACTCCCGGCCTTGTCCACATTTACAACAATATATTTTTCCCCGCTACAGGGCGGGTAATTGGGATCCGGAGTCATAGATGGAGTTCCGGTAATGTGTCCGTAAACTCCACTAGGATAAATAGTAGAGTCAGGATTATTAAGGAATACCTTGTATTGTGCAATGGCAGGAAAAGTGGTGAACGTGTTTGAATTTTTGGATTGCCGGTCGGAATTGAAATTCCCGGTATTCAGACAACCATAAGGATTGCAAAAAATAGTAACGGCTCCGACATGTGCCTCGCTGAAAGCCAGTTTTGTCACGATGCCATCATCGGAATAAACATAAAATTTTGCATTAAAAGGTGAATAAGCCAGTGATGCATACATCTGCCATGACGATGACCAGACCCGGCCGTTGATAGTATCAGCGGGTATCGCAGGCGTATGTTGCCCGGAAACAACCTGAAAATCCCAATAGTCAAATATCGGAGTCTGACTATAAGGAACATTGAAGAGTTCAAAATAATAATCCCCCGTATCAGCAATGCTGGTGATATGGTATTCCAGAGGTACATAACCGCCCTGGGAAGGAAAAGGACCTACAATTGCCTGGTGATAATAGTTAATATTACCTGTTTGACCCACAATATATGGACAGATCCCTGTGAGCGCTATGGTTCCATTTGGTTTTCTCAGGTTATATGAGATTACATAACTACCGAATCTTCCAAGTCCGAATAGAATGGATTCCCCTGCATTCTTTATATGAATACATAATCGGTAATTTACCGGGCAATCGATGATACCAAATAACGTATAAACACCTCCGGGATAAGAATCAAAATAAAGTCCTGCTTCAGATATTGTTGAATCCGGCAGCATTTGTTTCGTTCCTTCCCCGTACCCAAAAAAAGATATAAATACTATGAAAAGCAGAAGGAAACAAGACTTCATTTTTAAAGTATTCACAATAGATTCACTTAACAATATTGAGATCGATTCTTCCTTCAAAGGTATAAAAATTTTTAATCCGGGATATTCAGCTAACCACGTTGCAGATTAATTATTGTAGCTGGTATGTGGGGAAATCGTTCATCAACCAAGTACCGATGGCCCACCTTTATGCCTGGCGCCTGACACCTGCAGGGGTGAGTTTACAAAAGGTTTCATCAATTGTTATTAAAAATAAACAATTTAACTTGATGTTAGGTCATTTGTTCGTAATTTTACTTAATCATTGTTCTGTCAGGGAAGTTTTGAGGCGGACTGGCGTTAGAGTCAAGGAAATGAAACACTCGATAAAAATGATATGATAATCCAACAATTAAAAACATAATGACATGATACCTGTATCAATAATACTCGTCCTGTTCCTGAATATTTTTGTACCCTCTGAAAAACCCGGACCTGTTAATGATGATAATGCTAATGTTTCCTTATTACATAAGGTATTTATTGATTCAGAATTGTGTTATGAGTACACCTATAACACTGCAAATTTAATTAGTGAAGAGAAAAGCAAATACCGCTATATTAAACATAACTATAATACTAAAAATCAATTAGTATCAACCGACTATTATGAAGATCTTTCATTGTTAAGTAATAATTCCCGCGTTGTTGAAACTTCAAGCAAACGGCAGGAATGGGTTACTCCTGATAATACAGCAATAAGTAATTATCAGTCATTTGAATATAAGGCCAATGGGCAATTGTTAAAATCTACGGACCATTTATGTTACTTCACGTACAATTACGATATTAATGATAGAATCAGCAGACAGACTTGTTATCATGAGGATAAGATAAGCGGATATATTGATTATAATTATGATAAAAAAGGTAATTTAATAAAAATGAGTCAATTTGAAGTATTTAACTCCGGAGATTCACAATTAACCTCAACTTATGAGTATAAATTTGATCATAAATTAAACCCATACAGATCCTTTAAGTCATTAATGATTCCTGGGAAAAATACCAACTATAACAATATTACAAAAGAGATTTATACACTGCATTTTATGGTAGATCATATGGTTAATGAGAAACAAATAAAGGAATACTCATATGAATACAATGAAAAAGGTTGTCCGGTAAGGGTAAATAAGACTATTGAATATTTTTACAAATAATGACCTGCCCCTAAAATGTTTTGCCTTGTATCTTAATTATAAAATCCTGAAAATGAAAAAATATATCGGAGTATTTTTATCAGTATTTATTTTTATTGTAATGACAATGATCTCATGTAATTCAGTAACTAATTCAGAGATTTTATCAAAGTCAAAGCAAGAGATTCTGAATACCGAAAAAGAATTTGAAGCATGCGTCAAAAAAGAAGGAATGACGATTGCTTTTACAAAATTTGCCGCTGAAGATGCTGTTATAAATCACAATGACAAACTCGTAAAAGGGAAAAAAGCAATAAAGGAATTTTATGAAAACAAAAAAACAGGTAAGAATAAACTTATCTGGAATGCTGACTTTGTTGATGTTTCAGCATCGGGAGATCTTGGATACACATATGGAGAGTACACATATACTATAATTGATTCTTCAGGTCAAAGCAAAGAATATAAAGGAATATTTCATACGGTGTGGAAGAAACAAATTGACGGATCATGGAAATATGTCTGGGATTAATCGCACATTTAAAACTTTAAAGCATGCGGAAATAGCGGGTTTTACTCATGAAGCCCCGATGGAAATAACTATGATTATGTCCTCTGTTCATTTGACGATCATTTAAAAAGTATAAGTAATACATGGTTAAAATTCCCTGCCGGTACAGATTACTCTTATTCTAATTTGGGTTCGGATTTGGCTGCAAAAATCGTTGAAAGGGTAAGTCAAAAGTAACACTAAATATATGAAAAAGCTTATAGGAATTCTTCTGATCGGAATGATCTCCGGATCAATATGGCTATTATCATGTTCAAAAAGAAATCATGATGATGATTGTGGGCCATTCCCGAATAAATTTAAAAGCACTGGCCTTTTAGTATATACTTTAAGAGTTGAATCCCTGGCAAATTATTCTTACACTTATGATCCGGCTAACCGGATAAGCCGGTCGGTTGTAAATGGGAATTCCAGCCAGGCAGGCTCTGATCGGATCTCCATGCCATATCTGATGTCCCGCGAAATTTCGACCTACACCTATTATTAAATACGGATTCTGATAAGGCGAAAAGATGAATAAATGATAAAAATTGATTTGCCATCTATTTACTTCTGATTGGAAGTATCTTTGCTTTCAGGTTTTGGTGAACTAAGATTTTCAAGATATGGCAACCACGATATTACACAAAGCAGAAACAAGAGGTTTCGCAAATCATGGATGGTTACAAAGCTATCACACATTTAGTTTTGCAGAATATTACGATCCAAAAAGAATGAATTTCGGTGCATTGCGGGTCTTAAATGATGACCAGGTAGCACCGGGCATGGGTTTCGGAACACATCCTCATGATAATATGGAGATCATTTCGATTCCGTTAGAGGGTGATCTGGAACATAAAGACAGCATGGGTAATGTTGCTCTTATAAAAAGAGGCGATATACAGGTTATGAGTGCAGGAACCGGTATCCGGCACAGCGAGTATAACAAGAACAAAGACTCGGTGGTAAAGTTCCTGCAGATTTGGGTCTTCCCGAATAAAGAAAATGTAACACCACGCTACGACCAGATAACACTGAAAGAAGAAGACAGGAAAAACAAAATTCAACAAATACTTTCCCCTGATCCTGATGATGAAGGTGTATGGATTTACCAGGATGTCTGGTTTCATTTAGGTAAATTAGATAAAGGTATTTCTCTTGATTATAAATTCAGAAAAAAAACCAATGGTGTTTATGCCTTTATATTAAGTGGTTATGCAACAATTAGCGACACTGCGCTGGATCCAAGAGATGGGTTTGGAATAAGTGATACAGACAGGATAAAGATATCTGCCGATAGCGATACCGAAATCTTATTAATGGAAGTACCAATGAATATTGCCTAATGGCTATTGATAATGAAAACAACAAACACAAAGCCTCAATCGCTTCAAACTGTTCCCATAGTAGATTTAGTAAAATATTCAGGCAAATGGTATGAAATTGCTTCCTATCCCCAGCGGTTTCAGAAAGGATGTCATTGCACAACTGCGGAATATACGTTGAGTGAAAAAGGATATGTTATCGTAGAGAACAGATGTAACAGGGACAGTGTGACCGGACGACAGTCATATATAAAAGGTAAGGCATTTGTTGAAAAAAACTCAGGCAATGCCAAATTAAAAGTGCAATTCTTTTGGCCTTTCAAAGGCAAATACTGGATTATTGATTTAGCAAATGACTACAGTTACGCAGTAGTTAGTCATCCAAATAAAAAATATTTGTGGATACTTTCAAGAACACCAAAAATGAATAATGCTGTTTACCGGCAAATTCTTTCCCGGCTTAAGGAAAATGGATTTGACTTAACAAAACTTCTCCCCACTCAGCAAATTTGTTAAGGATTAATTATAAAATATGAGTGTGAATTATGTATTATAAATGATAGTGGTTTGCCTCCTAATCTCATAATTCAAAATTCAACCTCACCTGCCTGCCGCAGGTAATTCATCCTTAGCTAAATAAAGATCTCTTCCGGGTATTCAATGTTGGCCAAAAACAACCCACAAGCCGGAACTGAGCCCCCGGCATCAGACCGGTTCTTGATTGCTATGATCTGCTTGAAATCCTCCAACGTGATCCTTTCCCGTCCCAACTCAAGCAATGTGCCGACAATGGCTCTTACCATATTCCGGAGGAAACGGTTCGCCTTTATTGTGAAGATCAGCTCATCCCCTTCCTTATCCCATCTTGCATAATAGACGGTGCAAATATTGGTCTTCGTATCCGTATTTACTTTTGAAAAGGATGTAAAATCTTTTGTCTCTAAAAGTATAGCTGCGCCTTCATTCATCAGGTCAAGATTCAACTTACCATAAAGGTAATAAGCATACCCTGCCAGAAAAGGATTTTTACAGGTGCTGATCACATACCTGTACGTCCTGGATTTAGCGCTGAATCGCGTATTGGCACCGGGTTTCACAGGCAGGATATTATCGATGACGATATCCTCCGGTAAAAAACCATTGAGTTTGAAAACCAGGTTTTTTCTGTCTGATCCCTCCAGTTGATGTTCCAGGTCAAAATGAGCGTAGTAATCCCAGGCATGGACCCCGGCATCGGTACGGCCAGCGCCCGTCAGCTCTATAGGTTCATGAAGCAAAAGTGTAAGCGCAGTAGTAAGTGATTGCTGGACTGAATTGGCATTTTTCTGGATTTGCCAGCCATGGTATGCTGTCCCATTAAAGGCAAGCCGGATAAAATACCTGTTCAGCTCCATTTTCCTATTGGTTTTTATCAATCCATTCGTACCACAGTTGCATTCCTTCGCCTGTTTTTGCCGACATCAGGATAATTTCGAGATCAGGATTGGTTCGCCGGGCATATTCCATCGCCTTCTCCACATTGAAATCCACATAGGGTAAAAGATCCGTTTTATTGATGATGCAAAGATGAGAAGAGGCAAACATATAGGGATATTTCTCAGGTTTATCTTCCCCTTCCGTAACACTCATTACCACTACCCTTTTGGTCTCCCCGAGGTCAAACAATGCCGGGCATACAAGGTTACCTACATTCTCGATAAACAAAACCGAATTCCGGCTTAACTCCAGACGCTTTATTGCCGAATTCACCATCCTTGCATCCAGGTGACATCCTGCACCGGTATTGATCTGAACTACGGGAACCCCGGTCTTTTTTATCCGCTCCGCATCATTCATACTCTGCTGATCTCCTTCTATCACAAAAATTTCCCGCTCCTTTGCTCTCTCGTTGATCGTTTTTTCAAGGATTGTGGTTTTCCCTGAACCGGGAGCGCTGACAAGGTTCAAACAAATTATGCTCCGCCCTTCGAAAAATCCACGATTCCTCTCCGCTGTAAGATTATTTTCCGACAATATGTCTTTGCTTATATCGATCATCCGTGGGGTTGGGCTTGACTGTTCATAAGAATGCCCGTGAGGATGATCCTCTTCATGTTCGTGATGATGTTTATGGCGATCTCCATGTTTATGATCGTCATCATGTTCATGCTCGTGATGATGTTCATGATCATGGTCACGATTGTGATCATCCGTCAATTCCTCTCCCGGCATCCTGATGGTAAAGTTGTCTGGTTGCCCGCAACCGCATGTTTCACACATATTTTATTACATTTAAAAAAATTAATTCATTAAAAGAACTCACCCCTTTAATCCCCCTCTCTTAAAAGAAGAGAGGGGGAATATTCTATTCCGCCATCATCGATAACACCTTCAACTCTCTCCCTCCTGTTATTTCTGACGGCTGATGCTGGCAATTTGGACATAATGCCAGCAAATCCTCCATGTCAAATTCTTCACTGCAGCTCATACATCTCCCCTTTCCCGGTGAGTTAATAATAATGATCCTTGCGTTATCCAGGATAGAATTTCTGGCTGAGATTTCCAGTGCGGCTTGAAAAACATCACTTTCCACACCACTTATTTTTCCAATTTCGATCTGGATCTCATGAATGACTTTTACCCTGTTTTTCGCTGCTTCACTGGTTACTAGACCTAAAACTTCAAGCGCTAATGATAGTTCATGCATGGTTTGATTATTAGTAGTTATTCGTAGTTATTCAGTGGTTATTCAGTAGTTATTCTGTAGTTATTCAGTAGTTATTCGTTGTTATTCAGTAGTTATTCGTTGTTATTCAGTAGTTATTCGTTGTTATTCAATAGTTATTCGTTGTTATTCTATAATACTGATAGTTACTTGTTGTAAGTTATTAGTTGTTAGTTATTAGTTGTTAGTTATTAGTTGTTAGTTGTTAGTTGTTAGTTGTTATTTGTTATTTGTTAGTTGTTATTTAACAGATTCTTGGCAGTTGTTCACCGGTCATGATATCTATTATTCTTTTTCCTCCGGACATTGTTTTTAATACTACTTTCCCGTGATGATCAGCCACTATTTCGCCGATGATCCTGCTCTTTTTCCCGAGCTCATCCTCTTTCATCACGTTTAGGATTTTGTTGCATTCTTTTTGTCCTGCAACTAGTACGACTTTCCCTTCATTCGCAATAAACAGGGGATCATATCCGAGGATCTCGCACATACCGCATACTCCTTCACTGACGGGTATTGATGATTCCTCTATTTCAATTCCGAAAGCTTTTTTTTGGGCCAGTTCATTTAAGACAGTGGCAACGCCGCCCCTGGTCGGATCGCGCATGAACTTCACCTGTGACGAATTCTCAAGGATCGTCCGGATGAAAGAATTCAATGAAGCACAATCTGAGAGGATCGATGTTTTAAAATTGAATGACTCCCGTGCATTCATTACGGCCATTCCGTGATCTCCGATGGTGCCGTTTAGGATGATTTTATCACCCGGTCGTATGTTGGTCCCTTTCGAGATGGAACGATGTTTTTTGTTCAGGATTCCGATCCCGGAGGTATTGATGAAGATCTTATCGCATTTCCCGCGGTTCACCACTTTTGTATCCCCCGTCACGATGCTTACTTTTGCATTGCGGGCTTCCTTTGCCATGGAAAGTATGATCTTTTCAAGGTCTTTCATCGGAAAGCCTTCTTCTATGATAAAGGAGACACTTAAATAAAGCGGGTTGGCGCCCGAAACCGAAAGGTCATTGACAGTCCCGCAAACCGCCAGCTTCCCGATGTCTCCGCCGGGGAAAAAGATGGGATCAACAACAAAAGAATCGGTTGTAAATGCAATAGTGGCATCGTTTATATTGATAACAGCAGAGTCCGTTTGTTCGTTGAGAATCGTATTGCTGAAATTCCTGATAAACAAATTTTCAACGAGGTCATGCATCATCCGGCCTCCGTTCCCATGACTCAGCAGTATCTTATCTCCGGCATTATTCATTGATAACTGTCATTCTTTAGTTATTCGTAGTTATTCGTTGTTCATTGTTCATTGCTCATTCTTCATTGCTCATTGCTCATCCCGAATTTTAATTCTCCCTGTATTTATAATAGGTGGCGCATGTTCCTTCACCAGAAACCATGCATGCACCGACCGGGGTTACCGGAGTGCATCGCTTTGCAAAATTAGTGCAATCAGTAGGTATTTTTAATCCCCTGAGGATTTCCCCGCAGATACATCCTTTCGGCTCTTCCGGTTCCGGGATATCTACCGGAAATTTATTCGCAGGGTCGAATGCTGTATATCGCTCCTGCAATTTTAATCCGCTTCCGGGAATCGTACCCAGTCCTCTCCATTCGTCATCTGAAAGCGTGAAGACCTGTGCCATTAATTGTTGGGCAATTTTATTTCCTTCAGGTTGAACTACTCTTTTGTACTGAATTTCAACCCTTGGATTTTCCTTTTCAATTTGTTCCACCAGCATTAAAACGGATTGCATGATATCCATAGGTTCGAAGCCGGAGATCACCACGCCTAATCCGTATTTCCATGCAAGGTCCTCATATATTCCCGACCCCGTGATAGCGCTTACATGTCCGGGCGCGATAAACCCATGGAGTTTAACACCGTCGTTGACTAACGCTTTCATTACCGGAGGCATGATCTTATGCGCGCTTAATACATAAAAATCAGGGGTATTGTCATGCTGTGCTTTTATGATAGTCGCAGCTGTAGCCGGTGCGGTTGTCTCAAATCCAATACCCAGGAAGATCACCGGTCTCCCGGGATTCTGCTTCGCTATTTCAAGCGCTTCAAGAACTGAATAAACAATCCTGACATCATTGCCATTTGCTTTTTCTTTCTCCAATGACGAAGTGGAACCCGGTACACGGATCAGATCTCCGTAAGTAACAATAATGATTCCCGGGATACGGCTGTATCCGATGGCAATATCAATAAATTTCTGGCTGGACACGCAAACAGGGCATCCGGGACCTGACAATAACCGGATGTTCGGTGGTAGTAGGGAGGTGAGACCAAACCGGTGAATGGCCATTGTATGTCCACCGCAAACTTCCATAAGGGAAATTTCTTTTCGGGAAACCTTCTTTATTTCCCTTGCAACGGCTTCAATCAGGTTCCTGTCACGGTACTCATCAACATATTTCATGTGCCGGTCTCCATTGATCCGTTCATTTCCATCTCTTTAAATAATTGGATGGTTTCTTCTGCTTCCTTCGGATCCACTTTTTCAATTGCAAAACCGGCATGAAGAATTATAAAATCTCCGACATGAATATCGTTCAATAAGAGAAGACTGGCCCTGTATTCAACATCGCCGAGCGCAACGGTTGCTTCAGAATCCTCAATATGTATCACCCTGGCCGGAACTCCTAAACACATTTCAACTCCCTTCTTTTTGCTGCTATCACTAACTGACCCAATGCGACTCCCCCGTCGTTAGAAGGTATCGCTGCATGGGAATAAACCTTAAACCCGTCACTTTCAAGGATCGATTCAACGCCCGTCAATAGGTATTTGTTCTGAAACACCCCGCCGGATAATACGACTTTATCGATCCTTTCCTGATCTCTGATCTCTTTCAGGCAGTCAAAGATAACAGAAATTATCGTGTTGTGAAATTTTGTTGAGATTATACGGATGTCAATACCGTGCTGAATATCTTCAATGATCTCATGGAACATGCTGTCAAAAAGGATTGTATTTTTTTTCTGAAATGTGTATTTTTCCGGAACCCCTTTTTGAACTATTGATTCAAGTCGCATCGGCCCTTCTGCCGGGAACTTCGCAATAAAACAAAGGTTCAGAAGCGCTGAAACAGCATCAAACAACCGCCCTGTGCTGGAAACCAGGGGACAGTTTATCTTCTTTTCAATCATTTTTATCAGAAGTTCTACTTTTTGAGGATCTGTTTGCTTTAAAAATGGAAGATCCAGGTTGACAAGAGAAGCCCCATATAAACGGTAAAGATAGGAAACCGCCATCCTCCATGGTTCTTCTGTGGCCAGATCCCCTCCCGGTAACGGAACATAATCGAAATGAGTGATCCTGCGATAATCTACCAGATCACAAACCAAAAATTCAGCGCCCCATATGTTACCATCGCTGCCATAACCTGTTCCGTCCAATGCGACACCGATGACCTTTTCGTTTAATCCATGTTCTGCCATGCAGGATGCAATGTGCGCATGATGATGCTGGACCCGGACCAGGGGAAGACCCGGATAATTTTGAGCAATTTTACCAGAGATATAATCCGGATGCATATCCACCGCCAGCAAGGCCGGTTTTATACGAAAAAGATGGATGAATTGCCGGATGGTCTGTTCATAAAATGTGGTTGTTTCCAGACTCTGGAGATCGCCGATATGCTGGCTGAGAATGGCCTTATTTCCTTTCCCGACACAAAAACAATTGGTCAGTTCAGCGCCAAAGGCAAGGATACCGTCAACATCCATTCCGGTCGCAACAGGAATTGGAACATACCCGCGGGATCGCCTGAAGATCCTTTCTTTTTCATTGCTGATCCTCACTACTGAATCATCCGTCCGGTTCTCTATATCACGGTTATGCAATACAATGGCATCGACGACTGGTGAAAACTGTTCGATGGCTGTTTGATTATCAATAATGATCGGTTCATTGCTGAAGTTCCCACTTGTGAGGATAATCGCCGGAACATTGAGCTTTTTGAAAAGAAGATAATGAAAAGGCATATACGGAAGCATCACTCCAAGAGTATCAAGCCCGGAATTAATATTTTTTGAAAGCCGGTAAGACTTTTCTGCAGGTTGATTTTTTTTCCGGGATGAGCTAAAAGGCTTTTGCTCCAGCAATACGATTGGTCGTCTCCAGGATGTCAATGATTTTTCTTCTTCCTTATTAATATAAACATAGCGTTTTACACTTTCGATGTCGCGAAACATTAAGGCAAAGGGTTTCCCTTCCCTGAACTTAATTTTTCTAAGCTTTTCAACCGCCTTATTACTGAATGGATCGCAGGCAAGATGCATGCCTCCAAGACCTTTTATGGCAAGGATACCGTCGTTTTCAAGGATACTGACGGTCACGCCGTTTATTACATGAATGTCTTCTGAAAACTTCTTCCCTTTGACGATCAATTCGTAATGCGGGCCGCATACATTGCAGGCGACAGGTTGTGCATGAAATCTCCGGTCACCGATGTCTTCAAACTCTTTCCTGCAATCCCGGCATAATTCAAAGGCGTTCATGGTTGTTTTTGCCCTGTCATAAGGTAGATCTTCAATAATAGTGAACCGGGGGCCGCAGTTTGTACAATTTACAAAAGGATAATCCTTGCGGTTTCCATCCTTTTCCATGTCCTGAAGGCAATCGTTACAAACGGCAATATCCGGACTTATTCCTGTGATATCATCAGATATATCATGGCTTTCCAGGATTTTAAATGATCTTGATTCATCAGTTGAGTCTGTTTCAATGGAAATATCCTCGATGATCGCTGCAGGAGGAGCTTCATCCATCAGGGAAATAAGAAAACGATCAATATTGAGGCTGTCCCCCTGGACGTTGATTTGAACATTCTCATTCGTATTCATTACCCAACCGGCGATATTACACTTCCTTGCCAGCCGGTAAATAAACGGCCGGAAGCCAACTCCCTGAACGAGTCCTGTAACAGTGATCAAGATTGATTTTTCCGGTTTTCCCATGTAATAGCTATCATCAATCCGGTAAAAATATAAAACTTCCGCGAATCAACCCCTCCCCTGATCCCTCCCCACCCGGGGAGGGGAATTATTCCTATCTCTACAGCTTTTCTATAAACATTTGATCCCTACGGGATCTATGCTTTTTCTCTGAATTCTGATAACTGCCTTCTGTTCATTGTTCATTGATTTATAATCATTCTTCCTTCCCCTCCCCGGATGGGGAGGGGTAAGGGGTGAGGCTGACTTTGTGACTTATTTATAATTACGAATAATCTTTCTATTTTTGGCAATCCATAATCAAATATGCTGATCATCTTTTTTACCGGACTTGTTGCAAGCATGGCCCATGTGGTGACCGGACCGGATCATCTTGCAGCGGTGACGCCATTGGCGATCGACAGCCGGAAAAGATCATGGATCATAGGGTTTTCCTGGGGATTGGGTCACACTATCGGAATGTTACTCATCGGGCTTGTCTTTATCCTTTTCAAAGAATTTATTTCTGTTGATGCAATTTCAAAACACAGTGACACAGTTATCGGGGTTTTACTTATCGGGATTGGAAGCTGGGCGATCCTCCGGACCTATTTACGTCACTCCCATACGCACAGGCCCCATCCTCATTTTCATACCCGGCCCTACTTATATGCGCATATTCATTCCCATACGCATGAAGACCATCCCGATCATGATCATGCCCATCCGGAAACGGTACGACAAAATGCCTTCACGGCATTGCTTATAGGCATTGTGCACGGCTTTGCAGGTTTCAGTCATCTGTTCGCTCTTTTACCGGCGCTGGCATTACCAACTGTCTGGGAATCGGTCGCTTATATTTCTGCATTTGCGATCGGAACTATTATCACGATGATCCTTTTCGCATTCATCATGGGATTTGTTGCCTTCCAGTCTTTCATCCGGAAGAAAGAAGTATTTTTAAAGTGGTTTACATACGCCGGTGGGTTCATTGCCATCGGGATCGGGATCTTGTGGATTGTTCATCCGTTCTGATCCCGGGTCACAAAGCCACGATTGTCACGATTGTCATGATTGTCACGACTGTACCGATAAAGTCACAAAATGATAAAGTAGCGACATGCCTTGCATGGCTGGCATTAGGCTTGTCACATTAAATAATTATATACTGAAATATTAAGGACAAACATATTCGATATTCTCATTTGACGCCAGATTATTCAGGGTATCCATAATTGAAAATAAGGAAGGATAGCCGTTATCATTAAATGAAGAATAACGATAGACCAAAACAAACTTAATTGAATCACTGATGAAGTTGGTTCTGATCTTTGTAATATTATTCGGACTGAGGTACTGCCCGATTTCCGAGCCCATGGAATTTAGCGGGGGCAATCCGATTGAAGAATATGGATTTCTTTGATCTCCAAATTCAAAATCGGTACTTATAATTGGGATGTAAATCGAATCTGAATGGTTGTGTTCAGCATACTCATTGCATTTAATGCAATTTCCCTTCGTATCATAAAAATAATCGGAATAATCCGAAACCTTTGAGCCTTCCAGTCTTTCTATTTTAATAAGCTGGCCCATATCATTATAGATATATTTCTGAGTATAACCATATTCATAAACTTCTACATATTTACCGGAATTATAGGAGTAGACTATCGTATCTCCCTTAGTACCTTTATATAACCGGATCATGTATGCGACATGTCCGTTTTCGTAATAATAATTTTCCCACTCTGTATCCGTGGGCGGATCAATGAACCGCATTTTAACTATTTTGCGGTTATCATCATAAAAACAATACACCTTGTTAAATGCACCGGATGATTCCTGCATTCTGCAAGTTCCGGTTGATAGTTCACCATTGGTTGTTTTTTTACAACCTGAAAAGAAAACTATTGAAAACAATGATACCAAACACAGGACTTTTTTCATTTTAACTGATTTTAGATATTTTAGTTTAAAGTTTGGTATCCCTGACAAAGGTCTGTTCTTAACGGCTTATCCTGTATTGCCAGGCTACTCATATGAAGGGCCTATTAATTGCCTTTAGGTTTTACCAGTCACATTTTGAATTTCAAATTCCAAAGATTTTACTTTACTTTCAAAAAACGTTTTAAGTTCATATACATTTATTTTTAAATCAGAAATTTTTATTCTGAAATCATGGTGGTCCCAATGGATGACCAGCATTAAGTATTTTTTAAAATATTTTTTAACCTTTATGATGATGAAAAGCGGACCTCCTATAAAAAAGAACATGAATACTGATATTAAATGTTTCCTGTAGTAAAGTCCGCTATTCGTTAAAATTGTTGAGTCGTTTATTAAACCCCGTATGACCATAAAGAAAACATAGAGAATTATTGAGATAGCTATAATACCTGCTATAATATACAGATACCATTCCCTGTCCAACCTTGTATTTTTTATGCTTATTAATTTGATATCCTGGTAACTAAGAATTATATTTCTTTTTTTTATTTTTATATAATCCTTTCTGATCTCAATTTTTGGTCCGTTGTAAAAGTGTCTGTTCATCGGATTGATATCGGGTAAGAGTTTAATTATTATTGGGTCAAACACCCTTCCGGAAGTCGCAGTCCCGGGCACCCGGGACACTGGGATTCATAGCCGTGATGATAGGAAAATCCATTTGCATATACATAATAGCCCTTTACACTTAATAGAACCATCACAAAAAGGATTAATTTTTTCATAGGCATATGGATTAATTGGTTTTTTTTATAATCAAAGTTGCAATAAATGATTCAAGAATACTTAAAGGAATTGCATACAATAGAATACCGTACGGGAATACACCCAAATTGCCGATAACTAACCACATCATTACAAATGCGACAAACCAGGAAAGGAATGTCGTTTGTATCAGTGAGAATTTCTTAGCAACAATAAAAATACCAACAGCGAAGAAAAGTGACCAGATTCCCCATACAGCACCATTTGCAGGTTCCGAAGGAAAGGTAAGTCCAAGGTCCTTGTAATGCTTCGTCCAAAAAGATTTTAATAAAAATTCATTCCTGACGAATTCCGAAATACTGATCCAGATTGTCGCTAAAAAGACTGGTAAGATCGTTTTTTTAATGAGGTTCATATCATCGTAATTAAGTGGTTACTTCGTTCCTGCCGGTTTATCTGCCAAAGGTTGGCAGGCAGTCACATTGCGAGGTTTACTTGTATGTTGTTTTCAAATTGACTGTCATTTGCAGGTTTGGTTTATGCTCACTTCCTGAAAACCGTCCGCATTGCCCTGCTGTATGCTCGTTAACAGTAGTTGTTTTCTTACATCTCCAATTCAACTTACAACTAATTTACTAATCTCGCCACCAGCAACTTGATGCGCTGAAAGCAAATCCCTTACGGTCGTCCAACGCATACCAGGATAGCGATTGTTGTCGAGAATACTTAGATTTGATCGTTCGTCTATCATGTTACGCATGTATTGCATTCCTTGCCATGCAGGGTAAAGTTCCTTTTCTCCTGGAGCAATTGCGCGTGCAACCTTTATAATCGTGCTTAGCATTCCCGGTCCTCCTGCACGAAACAAGCGAAATTTTTTTCCAGTCACTTCCATCACCACTGCTTTTATCTCCCGGGCGCTGATTCGATCGCCAGCAATCTGGAGAAATCGCGGAGTGGACGGTTCAAGAGCTGCATTCGCTGTAAATTCAGCTGTATTGTCCACAGTAGTAAAGCCCATTCGATGGTCAGCATTTCCCCAGTAAAGAACAAATTTCTGTCTGAAAAGTATGAGTGGCATCTGACCGGTCAGCATATCGGCGAAGGTATCATTGAAGATTGATGTTGCTGCAATGGAACGCGTATCAAGATATTGATGAAATTCCCGTCTCAAATCAAAATTACGGTTTGTACCGGGTGAAAATTTAGTAAAGTCCAGTGAATAGTCTGATGGAATAAAGCGAGGCACACCGGCGTCTATTGCTGCATCCAGCAATATTTTCTGAATATCTACAATTACTTCACGTAAGCCTGCTAATGCAGAAACGACGCAAGATACACCGATGCAAGCCTTGGAAACTTCATCTATATTTGACATGTTAACCAGAAACACTTTTACACCAAGATTCTCAAGATTTTTTATCTTGCTGATGTCACTTCCTGGCCGAGCAACGACCCTGACTTCAGCACCTTTTTTAAGTAATGCGTTGATGATTCTTTGACCCAGATTGCCTGTACCGCCTGCTATTAATATTATTTTTTTCATTTTTTTTATTGTTTTTTTTATCTTTTACGTTATTCTGTGTGTGAAAATAACAGCTATTCTATTGTCCGGTGGTCATTTACAGTTACTGCTAGTCGGGTCACGCAGAAGAGTTTCACCCCTGCGTTCCCACGGAACCGTACGTGAAAGTCTCCCTTCATACGGCTCTTCCTGTTCAATCACAAATGTATAAGAACATTTTGGATGTTACCACTACTATTACTGATAATTGGCTGTGATATCGTTTCATGATAATCAATCATCCCATTACTGGTTGTCGTTTATCTTGAAACTGAACAGGCTAAGCCCTTCGCTCCGCCTCCATTACAGAGGGTTCATCACTACTACGACTTAGTCCGCCACCGCTATCTCGTGGCATCCTTCCACGTCTGCATCCATATTCTGTTAACAGAACGATAACGACTTCCCTTGTTCCGTACAAAAGCCTGTATTGCCTTCCTGCCAGCTTTACCCCGGATGCCGTGTAACCAGAAATCAGGTCGCCTGTTACACTTTGTTCCGGGTACAAACGTGACTACCCGGTTTTGACATCATCCCTTTTCGCTTATGAGGCCTCAGTCGCTGGTTCACTCAATTCAGCTCGACAATACTCACCTGCAAGAGTCAAAGCCCTCGCTTTTCCTTATCGTTCACCACAAAGGGAGTTTCCGCCCGATGCAGCATAAGGTTGTTTGTAAACTACTCCTGACAGTCGTTTACAGAAGTCCAATTCTCATTTCCTTTTGGTAAGGCCGGCCAGTCTGTTCGCTTGACCTCCACTCACTTACTCAATTTTCAAAGAGCCTTCCATCATTTGTACAGCATTTATTCCCTGTTTAGGGGAATAATTCAAAGCACACACGCTCCGCCGGCAGCCGCAGTGAGGCAATCACTTGTTCTATATTTTCTTTTTGCTACACACTTTGCCGATCTGACTGATGCTTGCTTTCGTTTATTACCCGCATTGAGGATGCCGGCTTGTTAGCGCGCGTTAAATTTTGATAATATCAATATTTACAAAACTTTCCAATGTAATTTGAACTTTCCGTTTTTAAATAAACAATATAAATTCCCGAAGGCAAATTTTCGACATTAAGAATGACTTCTTTTACTAATGTTGGGGTTTCGAGAAATTTCAATCCCTTAATATCGGTAATTACAATATAGTTTATTTTACCTGGGATATTTTTAAAATTTATTGTTAATGTGGTTGTTGCTGGATTTGGATAAATGGAAAGTTGTGAATGCCTTGGCTCTTTGATCCCTATAAAAATAGAATCATATTTCATTACTGAGGCTTTTAGGGAATCCCCCCAATCCTGATAACAGATATAAGGTACTCCGGATGGGCTGAGTGCAAGACTTGTCCAATATGCATCTCCTAATGAGAAACCAGCATTTCCCACATATACCCAGTTGGTTCCATCAAATTTTATAACAGTGGCTTTATTATTATTTCCCCAATCCGAATAGGCAACATAGGGTTGACCAGATGGACTGAAAGCAAGGCTGATATATAAAGGATTTATATATGGGAAAGCATTTCCGACATTTACCCAATTGGTACCATCAAATTTCATAACAGTGGCTCTCCAGGAATTTGAAGAATTCCCATAAGCCACATAAGGTTGACCATCAGATGGACAAAAAGCGAGACTGATGGTACCAATAAGTCCGTGTGAAAAACCTATTGGTCCCACATTTACCCAGTTGGTTCCATTAAATTTCATTACTGTTGCATATAGGGAATCCGAAAAGTCCTTATAAGCTACATAAGGTTGACCAGATGAGCTGAATGCAAGAATTGTCCAATCTGCTTCTCCTAATGAAAAACCTGCTAACCCCACGTTAAGCCAATTCGTTCCGTCATATTTCATTACTGTAGCTTTATAAGAATTCATAGAATCAGAAAAAGCAACATAAGGCTGACCATCAGATGGACTGAAGGCCAAGCTTGTATAACGAACACTTCCAGTTGAAAAACCCGCATTCCCTATATTCACCCAGTTGTTACCATCAAATTTCATTACAGTTGCTTTCTCGGAATTCCCTCCATCATTATAGGCGACACAAGGTTGACCATCAGGAGGGCTGATAGCAAGGCTAATACTTCCAGATGCACCTGCTGAGAAACCTGGACTTCCAACATTGACCCAGCTATTTCCAAAATATTTCATTACTGTGACTTTATCTGAATTCGCATTATCCTGATATGCAATATAAAGTTGCCCCGATGGACTGAAGACAATTTTTGTCCAAAGGGTAGCACCTGCCGAGCAACCTTCATTTCCGACATACTCCCAGCTATAAAGTCTAGAAGATTCATACCAGTTTTGTTGTGCAGAAACAACAACTGGTAACAAGAATAATAAAATGTAAGCACCTTTTTTCATATCAAAATTGGTTTTTAAAGTCCTGTTTAATGCGCGCTAACTTATTTGCAACCGTAATTACAGAAGGTGTTATTGTATATATCAATATAGTAACCCGTACAGAGGATTCTGGTTATTCTTCATTTCCTAAAGTCGATTCTCACATTCACTCCTGCCCTATCATTCCCTTACAAATATCAAAGTTAATATTCGATAAAACAAATGTTTTTACATATTTATTTGGAGTTGACAGAAGAATGTAACGCGGAGAAGATTAATACCTTAGTGTGCCTTTGTGAATACCTTTGATGCCTTTGTGGTAAAACCATTAAGACTTTGCAATAGGGTATGCAACCGCTACGCGGTAGGATGGTCAGTTTCCCTATATTCAATATACAGGAGTGGATCCGCTACGTGGATTGCAGCAGGTCAAACCTGAATCCTGAATGGTGTGGTTGTGAACCGTTGAATTGGTAAGTGAAAAATTCTCTGCGTCTCTGCGACTCTGCGGTGATAAAGTTTTCCAGGAAAAATTATATAATGAGGAGAATGTTAGGTGAAGACTGGGTAAAATTTAACCACTATGGTCACAATGGTTTATACAAAGCTCACAACGAATAACAATTTTTCTTTCTAATTTTGGAATTCTATTTCAGAAATATCACAGGATCCGGTTTAAAAAACAAATCCATGAAAAAATATCTCTACATCCCAATGCTCATCTGCTTTCTGAGCGGAACAGCACAGAACATACAGCAGATCTCGGAAACGGATATTCCCGGTATCACGATCCTTCATGGCAACAACTTTGTCGGGGAGAAAATGAATAACTATCTTAATGGCGCTGCAGATCTGTACATCGAATATGGATGTATAAAGGTATTTGTCAATGAATACAGGTTGGATAAAGATACAGTCACACTCGAAGTTTATATCATGGCCAATACTCCTTCAGCCTTTGGTATCTATTCACTATCGGTTTCCAACTGCATGCAATGGAATTCCTTTGGCTCTTTTTCCTGTATCACGCCTTACCTGGTTGCAGCGGTCAGCGGGCCCCTGTTTATTTACGCTGGTAACAAGACAGGCGCCCAGTCAGGGCAGGACCTGTGTAAACAATTGGTGAAACTGGTGATCGATAAAAATCCCCAGGAAATCTGGTATGCTCCGGCCCTGACCCAGAGTGCGAAAGCAGCCCCTTTTACAAATACCCTCCGTTATTATAAAGGACCTCTTGGATTGATGAAAGGCTTGTCTTCCTGGTCCGAAATGTTCGAGAACCTTAACTTTCATATGTACACGATGGATATTAAAACACCGGATTATACAGGGATACTTGCAAGGATCATTTTTCCTGATGAAAGCACCCTCAGTTCTTTCATAATGAAATCCAGCCCGATTGTTATATCGACCAGTACAACCCCTATCAGGACAAGTAATGGATTATACCGATCCTGGTATAAGATCAACAGCACCAAGATCCTGTTCATGGAAAGCAATTCCCCTGAAGCAAACATTAAGGATTTCCTGCCTGAAGTGCCCGATAACAAATGGTTAGAAGGAGACTAATTCATTCATTTACGATTTACGATGTACGATTGAATTGTTTGATTTATAGTTTAAAATTTAAGTACAGTGCTTTGCGTTTAATTTTATTAGGAATTATTCGTCGATCGTCAATCGTACATTTAATCGTACATCGTACATCGTAAATAATACTAAATTCCGAAGAAAGTGTAATTTTGTTTTTATCATTCATAATGATTTTCTCTTGGTTAAAAAGACAAAAGAATACCCCTGCGAAAAATGCCCGGGCGGAGACCGGAATTATCTCACTTCACTTGATAAAGCAGACCGGCTTTACCTGAATAATCAGAAAATTGTCAGTGCCTTTAAAAAAGGTGAGGATATCTTCCATGAAGGAAGTAAAGCCACCGGACTTTATTGTCTCGTCGAAGGAAAAGTTAAAGTTTACAGACAGGGAATTGATGGCAGAGAGCATATCATCCGGTTTGCATTTCCGGGAGAATTTATCGGATTAAAAGCTTTGATAACCGGTAATAATCACACCTCCTCCGCAGCCGCGCTGGAAGATTCAGTGGTCTGTTTTATCAACAATAATGATTTTTTACAGTTAATGATAAAATATCCTGAGTTTACGAGGAACCTGATTGTCTCTTTAAGCCAGATACTTGAAGAAGCGGAGAAAAAAATGACCTCTCTCGCACAGAAATCGGTTAGGGAGAGATTAGCGGAAACATTGGTTTTCCTGAACAACTCCTTTAATTTAAACTCCTCTGATGCAGGCCACGCTTACCTTAATCTTTCCAGGAACGATATTGCAAACATTATCGGAACTGCTCCTGAAACCGTGATCAGGCTTTTATCCGAGTTTAAGGATGAAAAGCTAATTCTTATTAAAGGGAGAAAGATCTTTTTGAAGAATCCGCAGGAATTAAGCCGGATCGCGGGGTTATCATGAATGCCATCTTAGGAGTAACAAAGTAACAAAGTGACAAAGTAACAAAGTAACAGAGTCCTAAGTTGCTGACGGAGGGAGTTTCTTTTGTACTGATTTGATTAATCCGCAGAGTTGTGCGTTTATTTTGAAGATACTTCCTTCTATTCTTTTATAGATAATCTCATCCAGATAATTTAACCTCAACGAAATAAGTAATAAGGTTTCAAATTCAGATAAGCTTCCCTGAGATATCTTAAGAAATCTGATCACCTCAACAGGATAATTCCTTGCAGATCCTTCACTGATATTAGTTGGAACTGAAACAGCAGCTCTCCTCATCCGGTTTGTTATTCCGTATAGTTCTTCCTTTGGAAACGCTTTTGTTGCATTATATATAATAATAACAAGCTCGATACTATCTTTCCAAACATCCAAATCTTTGTGTGTTTTCATTTTTTATTCATTAATCCGGAAATTTCTAAAAGGTAATACGCTAAATAAAAAAAGTTATTAACAATCTGCCTATTTTTCTTTGTTCTTCTGTTACTCTGTCACTTTGTTACTGAATAATGGAATAAAAAAGAAAATACGAAAAAAATTAAAAACATGACAAATATCATTGTTTTAGAATTTAACTTTAAGTTAATTTGTTAATTATTTCACAACTGAATTTGTTTTCAATCGATATTCCTTGAGTTATGAAAAACATTGAGCAAACCGGGATTTTCTTTTATAACTCGCCAGAGTTGATACCGGATTCCCTTGATTATACCGAACTGGCAACCTATGCGCAGGGGTATAAAAACGTTTCAAAGATTTGGAACTACAACGATTTCCCCTGGAACGAAGAAAACATCCTGAAGAAGATCGAATCGTACCATCTCGAACGCCTGGTCATTGCGGGTGCCCTCCCGGGTTCATTAAAGACCCTTTTCTCAAAAGCTATGGCTATCGCCGGAAAAGATCCCCAGGATGTCATTCTGGCCAGCTTCAACGCATATGGGATCTATTCCAAAAAAGACATCGAACGGGCAAAAGCAATATTGGCTTGTGCAATACTCGATATCCCTTATGAAATTGCAGCTTTGCCTGATGAAGCTTCCGTGAACCCGGCAACACTGGTGATTGGCGGAGGTATCGCAGGGATCCAGGCAGCGCTTGAAATTGCCAATGGGAATAACCTTGTTTACCTGGTTGAAAAAACAGGTACCATCGGTGGTAAAATGGCAACTTTTGACAAAACATTCCCCACCCTTGACTGTGCCGCATGTATCCTGACTCCCAAAATGGTCGAAGTCAATCAGAATACCCATATCAAGCTAATGTCATATTGTGAGGTGAAGGAAATTAACGGTCAGGCGGGCAATTTCTCCGTTAAGATTCTGAAAAAAGCCCGTAAAGTAAACGTTTCAACCTGTATCGGTTGCGGCACCTGCTCTGAAAAATGCCCGGCACAGGCGCCCAGTGAATTTGATTCCGGTACTACTATGCGAAAGGCGATATATATTCCCTTCCCACAGGCCGTTCCCAATAAATACCTCATAGATGCTGAAAGTTGCATCTACATTAAAAACGGAAAATGCAAGGCCTGTATCAAGGCATGTCCTGTTCCCGATTGCATAAACCTTGATGAGAAGGATCAGGATGTGACAATTGAGGTTGGTAATATCATTGTTGCTACCGGATATCAGCCATTTGATTCGAAAAGAATGGAGCAGTATGGGTATGGGAAATATCCGAATGTACTGAATTCATTGGAGTTCGAACGCATATTGAATGCATCAGGTCCCACAGGGGGGAATATCCATTTCCGCTCGCAGGATAAAAAAGGCAATTGGATCTTCAATACCGAGTCAGAAAAGCCCGAAAGAATCGCTATTATCCACTGTGTCGGGAGCAGGGACAAAAATTACAACAAATATTGTTCACGGGTTTGTTGCATGTATTCTCTCAAGTTTTCGCATCTCATCCTCGATAAACTTC
The DNA here is from genome assembly GCA_903929315.1 of uncultured Bacteroidales bacterium. GTDB lineage: Bacteria > Bacteroidota > Bacteroidia > Bacteroidales > FEN-979 > CAIYUC01. The sequence continues at coordinate 5,630 of CAIYUC010000033.1, read as the reverse complement.
CGGAAGCAGAAGTTTTCGAATACTTCATCGATATGCGTTCTTTTGGTAAAGGATATGAAGAATTCTACGAACGTATCAAGGAAGAAGGGGTATCGATCATACGCGGTAAAACAGCCAAGGTGGAACAAAAGAATGATAAGTTATTGATCCGTGGCGAAGATATCCTAAAAGCCGAGATCATTGAGAATGAGGTCGATATGGTCATCTTATCCGTTGGGTTGGAACCGGGCGAAGACACCGCGAAACTGAGTGCAATGCTGGGAATCCCGGTCTCAGAAGGCGGATGGTTTGAAGAAGCCAATTATAATACAGACGCCACCGGGACTTTCAGGGGAGGCATTATGCTTGCCGGAACGTGCCAGGGACCGAAGGATATCCCCGATGCTGTTGCCCAGGGATCGGCGGCAGCAGCCAGGGTCATACGGAACATTTTACGGGGTAAAGTAAACCTCGATATCGATAAAATCCCGCTCAGGGCAATTGAGCAACGGATCAAAGAACTTTCAACGATTCAATAATAAGGAGGAAAAAATTATGAGTATTCGTGTTAACCCCGAACTCAGGAACCAATTGATTCAATATGGTATAGGTGATTGGAATGCCTGTTACCATTGCGGAACATGCACCGCCATGTGTCCGCTTTCAGAAGAGGGTTTTCTCTTTCCAAGGAAAAAAATCCGGCTCATGCAAATGGGATTGGAAGCCCAGCTCGAATCCAGCGTTGAACCCTGGCTTTGCTATTACTGCGGAGATTGTACAAAAACCTGTCCAAGGGATGCAAACCCGGGAGAATTGATGATGTCGCTCCGCCGTTACCTTACTTCCCGTTATGACTGGACCGGACTCTCGAAGAAATTCTATACTTCGGAAACCTGGGAAATAGGATTTATCCTTTTTTTCGCAGTCATGGTTGTCTTGTCATTCCTTGTTATCCTTCCGTCCTTTGGATTCAGGTTCACGACTGAACTTACGGCACAAGGCGGCGTCAAAGTCAATTCATTCGCTCCTATTCATATTGTGGAAAAATTCGACTGGACCATGGCAATCATTGTAGCATCCTTGCTGATATCGAATATACTCAGGATGTATTACAAGATCATATGGAAAAGCGGTCAGGAAAAAGTCTCGTTGTTTGTTCATATCCGGGAATTCTGGCTATTGATCTTCAATTTCGCCGTTCAGCCTAAATTTTCCAAATGTGACGATAAAAACTATTGGATATCCCATTGGTTTCTGATGTCGGGATATACGATCATGTTCATTGTCATCGTCGTTTACCTGCCCTGGTTCCAGACAGAAAAGATACTCCCCATTTATAATCTGCAGCGTCTCTTAGGCTATTACGCGACATTCGGATTGCTGTTTGGTTTATTGGTCGCGATCATCGGGCGAGCCAGGAGAGAGGATGTGAAGTTTCGTTTTTCACATGTAAGTGACTGGTTATTCCTGTTCATGCTCACTTCGACTGTGGTTACAGGTATCCTGATCCACATTTTCAGGATCAACGGAATGGCCTATGCCACTTATATCGCATACATCGCACACATGGCTGTGCTGGTGCCCATGATCCTGATCGAAGTACCATTTTCCAAATGGTCACATTTGGCATACCGCCCGTTTGCGGTTTATTTCACACAATTAAAGAAATATGCGATTCCAAGATAATTTGAACATCATCCGTTATTGAAAATCTGATCCTATGGAAGAACCAAGAATTGGCGTTTATGTTTGCTGGTGCGGGACAAATATCGCAAAGATGGTCGATGTCGAAGCGGTTACCACAGAAGTCGGCAAACTTCCAAACGTAGTCCTCGCCAAGAACTATAAATATATGTGTTCGGATCCCGGCCAGGAACTGATCATCAAAGACATTAAAGGACATAACCTGAACCGAGTCATTGTGGCTGCCTGTTCCCCCCGGATCCACGAGTTGACATTCCGCAATGCCGTTGAAAAAGCAGGGATCAATCCCTATCTTTTCGAGATGGCCAATATCCGGGAACAGGACTCATGGGTTCATACCGACCGCACAGAAGCGACCACAAAAGCCATTGACCTTGTGATTGCAGCAGTCCGTCGTGTTCTTTATCATGAACCCCTGGAAAAAAGGTCTGTAAGTGTTGATCCCGCAACCCTCGTCATCGGAGGCGGTATCTCCGGAATGATGGCGTCACTCGAAATAGCCAATGCAGGAAAAAAAGTTTACCTGATTGAAAAAACAGATCACCTGGGCGGGCATGTAGTTAAATTCGATCTTACATTCCCGCATCTATCCAGCGCTAAGCAAATGATGCGCCCAATACTCCAGAGGGTTGAAAACCATCCTAACATTGAAGTATTTCTTCAAACCGAAATCCATGAGGTTACCGGTTACGTAGGGAATTTCAAAACAACCCTTCGGAATAAAGACAATGAGGGCACCGAGCTCAAATTTGGAAATATTATTGCAGCTGTTGGATTGAAACCTTTCGATCCTTCAAAAATTGAAGAATATGGTTATGGGAAATTCCCGGATGTAATAACATCAATGGAGTTTGAGGATATGCTTGGCACAGGAAAGATCCTTACTAAATATGGCAAGGAACCCAGAAATATTGCCATCATCCATTGTGTCGGAAGCAGGAATAAGAAATACCACGAATATTGCTCCAGGACCTGTTGTATGGCTGCCCTTAAGTTTGTTCACCAGATCCGCGCTGCATTGCCATCCACAAATATTTTCGAGATCTATGCAGATATGCGCGCATACGGCAAAGGTCACGAGGAGTTTTATGCAATGACCACGCATAAACAGATCATGTTCCTGATGTATGACCAGCAGGAACGGTTACCTGTTATCCGCCAGGCCAATCGTTCAGACGACTGTAATATGATCATCGAGATGGATGAAAAATTGTCAGGGCTACCCATTGAAGTGCCGGTTGATATGGTCATCCTGATGGTGAATATGGAAGCGCATGAAAATGTAAAAGACGTGGTGCATGCAATTGGTGTAAGTCTTTGCGGTAACCAGTTCTTTATTGAAAAACACCCGAAACTGGATCCGGTTGCAACGACAACAGCAGGTGTATATATAGTCGGTACCTGCCAGGGCCCGAAAGATATCCCTGATTCAGTGGCCCAGGCAAGAGCCGCAGCGGCAAGGATCCTCGCTACCATCGAAGGCGGGACAGTCCCTGTAGAAGTCACAACATCCTTTGTGAACGAGAAACTATGCTGCGGCTGCCAGACCTGTATCAGTGTTTGTCCCTATTCCGCAATTTCGTTCAATGAAATAAAGAAAGTTTCTGAAGTCAACGAGGTTCTTTGCAAAGGTTGCGGAACGTGCGGTTCTGCATGCCCGACCGGAGCCATTAAATGCAAACATTTTACCGATCTGCAAATATTATCAGAGATCGAAGGAATAATGTCAATGTCGTATTAAAAAGAAAAAATATGAATTTCAGACCCACTATTGTTGCTTTCCTTTGCAATTGGTGTGCATACACCGGTGCAGATCTGGCCGGCACATCACGCCTTAAATATGCCCCGAATATCAGGATCATCCGTATCATGTGCTCCGGAAGAATTGATCCTACATTCGTTCTTAAAGCCTTCCAGCAAGGGGCTGACGGAGTGCTGATCTGTGGTTGCCATCCGGGGGATTGCCATTATCAGGAAGGAAATTATAAATGTTTAAGACGGTTTAAGCTGCTTCAGAAATACATCGCGCAAATGGGGATTGAGAAAGAACGGCTTCAACTTGAATGGATCAGCGCCAGCGAGGGAAAACAGTTCTCCGAACTGGTCAATAACATGACCAAAACGATGCTGACCCTCGGTCCCAGTAAAATTAAAAGTTCATTGGAAGTTGAATATATAAAATAATAAACGATGCCACTCGACACCATTACTTCAAAACCGAAGCTTAAGCTCGCCATTTACTGGGGAGCTGCTTGTGGCGGCTGTTGTGTATCGGTTCTCGATACCCATGAAAAGCTGCTGGATATAGTCGCTGCAGCCGATCCTGTTTTCTGGCCTATTGCGATGGACATCAAGTATAAGGATGTGGAAGATATGCCGGATCAATCCATCGATCTGACACTTTTCAACGGAGCGGTCAGGAACAGCGAAAACAAACGCATGGCCCAGGTATTACGTAAGAAATCGAAGATCCTCGTTGCCTATGGCGCATGCGCTTATATGGGCGGGATACCGGGATTGGCAAACTTTTTTACGAAGGAAGAAATTTTCAGGAGGGCCTATGAAGAAAGTGAATCCACTTTGAATCCGGAAAAGATAAGACCTGTCCCTGAATATGAAGTACCTGAAGGAAAACTTGAAATTCCGGTCTTCTTCAATGACGTGCTTCCTCTTAACAAGGTCGTTGATGTGGATTATTATATCCCCGGTTGTCCTCCACAGAGTGAACGGCTGATCGAGGTATTTACTGCGATTGTGACGGGAGCGGCTCTTCCGCCTAAAGGATCCGTAGTCGGTGCACTGGAAAAAACCAATTGTGATGAATGCAAGCGCAAAAAGACCGACAACAAAAAAGTGAAAAAATTTTACCGGCTCTGGGAAATCCAGGATGACAAGGAAACCTGTTTCCTGGAACAAGGCGTGATATGCATGGGGCCGGCAACAAGAGGTGGTTGTGGGGTAAGATGTGTGGAAGGGAATTCCCCGTGCCGGGGATGTTATGGACCCCCTGCAGCATGCTCTGATCCCGGCGCTAAGATGATGTCGGCTATCGGGACAATGATTGATGCAGATAAGCCGGAAGAAATAGATGAAATTATCGAATCGATTGTGGATCCTGCGGGTCTTTTTTATCGCTTTAGTTTACCCGGTTCAATTTTAGGAAGGAAATTATCATGAAAAGAATCACTATAGATCCTATTACCCGGCTTGAAGGCCATGGAAAAATTGAAATATTCCTTAATGAGGGCGGGGAGGTTGAAAATGTATACTTTCAGGTTCCGGAATTAAGGGGATTTGAAAAGTTCTGCGAAGGACGACCTGTTGAAGAACTCTCGCAGATCGTGACAAAGATATGCGGCGTCTGCCCGGGTTGCCATCACATGGCCTCAGGAAAAGCAATCGATGCCGTCTTTGGCGTTGAACCGCCTCCTACTGCTAAAAAATTACGTGAACTGTTTTATATGGCACATTTTGTACATAGCCATATTGCACATTTTTATGCCCTGGCAGCCCCCGATTTTGTGGTCGGACCTACTGCAAATCCCGCCTCCAGGAATATTCTGGGCGTCATCGAAAAAGTAGGGATCGAGATCGGGAAAGAAGTGATGAAACAACGTCGCATCGCACAGGAGATCCAGGCCTTGCTGGGTGGACACCAGACACATGTCGTAATGAATATCCCGGGTGGTGTAAAAAAAGGCCTCAGCGAAGAGCAACGTGCCGATATTGAAATAAAAGCCAAAGGCTTCATTGAGTTTTCGAAATTTACCATGCAGATATTCAATGATATTGTCCTGGGTAATAAAGATTATGTAGATATTATCCTGAACGGACCTTATTCATTGAAACTGCATTCACTGGGACTGGGCGACGGAGAGCGTGGTCTGAACGAGCGAGGTCTGCGCGAAGGCGGCGAATGCGGCCAGGAGGCAGATGCTGGTGATGTT
>CAIYUC010000032.1 GCA_903929315.1 uncultured Bacteroidales bacterium | reverse complement strand
CTTCAGTTAACAAGGTTGTCTGAGCTTTGCCTTGATTTGCCAGAAAAAATATTGATAATATTGCTATCATCAACACCGGCAAAATTCTTGTAAATTTTCTCATGGTTTTTTATTTGTTTGGTTAATTATAAAAAATATGGACCAACTAATGATCTATTAATTGATCTAATATGATAAAGAAAAGTGATCAAAAGTACTAAATAAATTTCATTCGGAAAAAAAATTTTTTTACTTTTTTCTGAGCTTTTTCCTGTTTTCCGCACTTTTGAAAAAAGCTTTCTAAACCCCTTGATATTATTGGGTTGAATTTTGGAAATGGGTGTTGCAAGCGTACCTTTGGGTATGTTTTTGCGAAAATTACAGAATCGGTCCGGTAGTATTTCTGTTCAAATTATTTCCAAGGCCTCCGGGAAATATAAAGTGGTAAAGACTGTTGGAACCAGCAGTTCGGAGCAGGAGATAATAAAGCTTGTCTATTTGGCCAAGCAGGAAATCGAAAGATTATCCAGTCAGCCAAAGTTGTTTATCTCGGAGAGTGATACCCTTATTGAGCAGGTTTTTTCTGGTTTGAATAATTCCAGTATTCGAACAATAGGCCCGGAAATTATTTTCGGGAAAATATATGACAGCATTGGTTTTGCTGCCATAAAAGAGGAGCTTTTTCGACACTTGGTTATAGCTCGGCTAGCTTTCCCGTTAAGCAAGTTAAAGACAATTGATTATTTGTATCGATTTCAAGGTATATTGCTTGATATTGATGCGGTTTATCGGTTTTTAGATAAGCTTAAAAGCAAGCTACAATTCCAGGTCGAGCAGATAGCTTTTGCCCACACAAAAAAGGTTTTACAAGGTAATATTAGCGTGGTTTTTTATGATATGACTACGCTTTATTTTGAAGCAAGTGATGAGGATGATTTGCGCAAAACAGGTTTTAGCAAAGATGGCAAGCACCAAAATCCGCAGATATATTTAGGCTTGCTTGTTGGGTTGGGTGGTTATGCCATTGGTTACGACATTTTTGAAGGAAACATCTACGAAGGACATACCCTGATCCCGTTTATCGAGAAGATCAGTAAAAAATTTAACCTTGACAAACCAATTGTAGTTGCCGATGCCGGACTTTTATCGAATGATAATATAAAAGCGATGAAAGATCTCAAGTATCAATATATTATTGGAGCAAGAATAAAAAATGAGCCAGAAAAAATAAAGAAACAAATACTGGATAAAAAGCTTCACGATGGGCAAATGATGACGATAAGAAAGTCAGGAAGTACCCGGCTTATCGTGGCCTATGCAACAAATAGGGCTGTCAAAGATGAGCATAACCGTAAAAGAGGATTGCAACGCCTGGAAAAGCAAATCAAAGCTGGCAAATTGACAAAATCAAGCATCAATAATAAAGGGTACAATAAATACTTGAAATTAATAGGCGATGTGTCCATTGAGATTGATTATGAAAAGTTCAACAATGATCAGTCCTGGGATGGGCTTAAAGGATATATCTCGAACACAAATCTCAAGGATAAGCAAGTGATCGAAAACTATAAAAACCTATGGTATATCGAAAAAGCATTTAGAATGTCGAAAACAGACTTGAGAATACGTCCTATTTATCACAGGCTGAAACATAGGATCGAAGCCCATATCTGCATATCTTTTACAGCGTATTGTATCTACAAAGAGCTGGAAAGAGTGCTTTACATAGAAAGATCAACATTATCCTTAAAAAAATCCGCAGAACTAACGCATAATATGTACCAAATTACATATACGCTGCCTGAATCAAAACACACCAAATCTAAACTTCTTAAAATGGATGACGAGCAAGCGGAACTATACCAAATTATCAGCAAAAATTTCTAGGGTGTTGCAATGCTGAAAACAGGAAAATTTTTTTACTTTTTTCTGAGCTTTTTCTTTCTTACGGAAAGGCCTGTCAAATCTTCTTTTCCGGATATCCGGAAAAGAATTACCGGGAAATAATAATTTTTTTAATTTTAAATCCAGGTTGAGTGGTAACCTTCAAAATGTATAATCCCGGTTGAAAAGATGATATTTTGAACGTTAATAACGATGTTCTTAATCCTTCCTGTGTGTAAACTACCCGGCCAATATAATCCGATAATTCAATTTTTGTTATGTCATTCAGGTAGCTTTTCACAGTTAAAAAATCTTTCGCCGGATTGGGGAAAACGGTAATACTGTTATTCACCGGTTGATCAAGTCCTGTTATAACATCCACCAGGATAGTATCTGAAGGTGTGGGGGTACATTGATCGAAAACTGCATTTATGTAATACCGGATCTGACCCGGAGGCAGGGAAGGATCGATATAACTTGTATCTGTCACGGGTGCATTATTGATCTTATGAAAATTAACGGAATCATTATCTTCACGGTAAATATCATAGTCTGTAAGGAACATCGGATCCTGCCGGGGATTCAATTTATCCGAACCGATCCTACAATCATCGATGGACCATGGATACCAGAGTCCCTGACCGGCGCCGTCCACCGCCTGCCAGGCGATATCGAGCACCTGGCCCAAAAAGTATGACATATCAATGGTATAGGGTTCGTTCCATTGGTTATATCCGGAGGAACCCTGATAGGGAGGCAACGCCGACATATCCAGCAGGATCTGCCAGGTAGCCCCGGAATCAGGGGAGATCTTTACATAATAATGATCGTTATGAGTGGAACCCTGGAAGGCAAAACTCCAGAATACAAGCGGGCCGGTAATAGCGATATTATGCGCAATCAGCCATTCATCCTGATGGGTATAGGAAGTGGATATCGCAGCCGCATAATTACCGGAGTGTACCCCCATCGGAGAATTACCGGCGGTATGAATCCATGTATCATAAGGATTGGTGATGATTTGTGTCCAGTTGGGAGGAGGAAACACGGATTCCTCAAATCCCTCGTTCAGGGGATTTCCCACATTGCAATCCGGAGGACTCCAGGTAAGGTGAACATCATATCCCTGTGGATCACCTGATAGATTCAGGGCGGGATATGAATCAGCATAGATATGGATATTATCTACATTCCAGCTTACTATATCCGTTGAATTGGATCCGCCTGCAACAAACCTGATCTTAAATGCTTTTCCCACAACAGGATTGATCTTTTTATGCTCCGTGAACCAGGCCAGATCCTGGTTATTTACGTATTTGATAATAGTATGCCAGATATTATTATAATAAACATCCACGGACAGGTATTCTTTCCCGGTAGCATTCAGGATAACCAGCCGGCAGTCATAATCCAGCCATATACCGGCACAGTTAATAGCAGTGGCATTCATCACAGGGCTCACCAGGGCGTTAGAATAATTTGCTACGGAAGGTTGCCATGAAAATTCTGCGCTGGGTGAAGGATTCCCGTCAGAAGGACTGATGATCCAATTTCCCTGGGCAGGATCGAAATTCCATAAGTTATAATTAAAATTTCCCTGGTCCCAGGGTTCAAAAAATGGCAAGAGGAATCCATAGTTTATAAAAACTGTTACAGGCCCTTGTCGCAGGGATTCATCAAATTGCCCGGGGAAACCGTAAGCAGACAGATCATATTTTGCGGAAACCGCATAGGAATAAGTACCGGGATCGAGTCCAAAATCGTAATACGATAATGAATCCGCGTTTAATATAGAGTCATGCAGAGCGCCATCCTTATAGATCCTGTATCCGATCAGACCTGGCGGATTATTTGATGATCTGTTGGCATCCTTAGTTAATTGTGGTTTGTCCCAGGTAAGGAAAGCGGTATTTTCTATCCCGGCACCAACAAGATTTGTAGGGGGAACAAGATAGGCAGAAGTGAAGGTCGTACAGGTTTTTGACGAATTACCACTCCCATAAACTGCCAGAACGCAGGCCAGATATGTATTTCCATATTGAACATTATTTCCCTGCAACGTATAGGTAGTGTCCTGAGTGAATGCTACCAATGCATTCTGAAGATAAAAGTTATACCCCAAAATGCATGCTTTCAGGTTAGTCTCGCTTTCACTCGCCACAACATCAATATTATCGATATACCATCCGTTGATATCAAAGGTATCTCCGCCATAAGCCCTGAAACGGATTTTAAATGTCATACCGGTATAGGCAGAAATATCGACCGTTTGGTTTTCCCAGGGAATATCTCCCCCGCTGCTGTCATAGTTTTTCAATGTATGCCAGAGGGTACCGTCCCAGATTTCAACGGCCATTTGATTTGCCGTCGTCGTTCCGTAGTTATCGAGTGAGATGTCGTATTTTAATTGTAATACGGTAGAGTGTTGTCCTGTGATGTTTTCACTGATCAGGGATTCGGTATAATTGGTTTTCTGGGGTGAACTTCCAAACATTGCCGAAGGAGCAGGCAATCCTGCTGTCATGGAGATTACCCAGTTCGTTCCTCCCTGAATGGTCCATCCGTTTGCAGCGAAATTTCCGCCTGACCAATCTTCAGTAAATGCCTGGTCAGAAGTAACGGGAGTATTCCAGACAGCTTTAAGTGTCTTGTTATTTATGGTAAGATTCCGGGGAGGCGATTTCACCTGCAATAAAAGAACAGTAAAGGTAGAATCATGGCTTATACTTAAAGTTTGGTTGAAATCCTTGTAACCGAATTTTGTGACCAGGAGGTTATATGTTCCTTTCCAGACGTTGTTAAAATGAATGGACCCGGAGGTATCCTCCGTACCTGTGTAAAGGGTGTCAGGATATACAAGGTTGGTGAGACGAACTTCAGTTCCTTCGACATTTCCTGCAGTGCAACTCAGATCGACATGAACCGTCACAGGGACGGTCCAGCATTTCCCGATCACATTGGAAAAGGTTGGATTTGACCAGCGGTTTCCTGTATATTGTACTTTTACGCTCCACCTGTATGGATCGCAAGGTAAGGAAGGCCATGAATTATCGTAAAAATTTGTTCCTGTTGTTATCCCCACAGAGGTCCATACGATCGGGTTCATTTCTTCCCCCTGTTTGAGCCTCCAGATCTGGTAATTAATCACACTTTCAGGATAGTCTGTCAGATCCATTGGGCCGCCGGGACCATTCACGTTAGCACGCATCATAAAATTACCGTTGGCCGGTATCCATGGACCATTCGCAAAACGGGAATAACTTCTTAACTGTGGATAGGTCATATCGATCGCCAATCCTGCGGCATTAGGGGCATTTCCACCCTGAACCATAACAACAAAAAAACTTCCTGAATTAAGAATCGGTGGAGTGGGAACGGTAAAATCAATCCACCCCAGGGCTGCAGGAATTACATCAATAGGACCCGCAATTACATTTCCCGGCGTCCCCTGTGAACCCGTAGCATCATAAATATACACCTGGAAAGGGACGAATGGATTGCTGCCTATGGGATAATTCGATGACGTTCCGATATCGATTGACCCGCCATTAACTCTAACCGGATAGCCTGCCGGTGTAAATTTGACAGCGTTCCTGTTTCCCTGTGTGACCCATATAGTAAAATCGTCCTGTATACCGTCATCATAAAGGATTTCATAAGGACCAGAAGGCAGCGGCCAGGTGATATGGACCGTTGGTATGGTCGTATCCATCACTGCATGCACACTGTCCGGGGCATTGGTGTTTTCGTAAAGCGATATATTCAGGGTGGTTGTCACTCCGGGCAGGAAAGTAATTGGGGCTGAAGTAAAATTATCAAATCCCGTTCTTGTGCAAGTTACCGTGTAAATTCCGGGAGTATTCAGGGTTATGGTATAAACACCATTATAAACGGAATAACCCGTTTGGTTTGCCACCATTATTTTGGCGCCGATTATCGGACTCCCGTTTGCTGCATTCGTGACGATACCGCTCAGAATAGCCGGATTTTGAGCATTCACAAAACTTCCTTCCAGGACTAAAAAGATAAGCAGCCATTGTACAAAAAAAGAAAATCTTGTAAAAGAATGCCACATAAAGGGTTTGGAAAAAGTGATTAATATTCAGAATAACGAAATAAAAATTATCTTCATTGCAAAGATACGAAAATATAAGCGAAATATGAAGTGGTGAACTTGTGAATTGGTGAAGTGGTGATATAGACTGCGGACAAGCGGACAGGCGGACGGGCGGACATATCTTGTCACGATTGTCACGACTGTCACGATTGTCACGTCTGTCCCGATTGTCCCGATTGTCCCGATTGTCCCGATTTTTTCACGAATGTTCTTGTGATTTGAAAAATTTTTATAACTTTGCGCTCTCAAATATAAGAATATCAATTTTACTATCATGTATGCAATCGTTGAAATAGCCGGCCAGCAGTTCAAGGTGGAAAAGGAAGATGAGATCTTCGTTCACCGGTTGGAAGGAGAGCCCGGAACAAAAATTGAAATTAATGAGGTTTTGCTTATTGACCATGATGGAAAGATCAGCATCGGAACTCCCCATGTTGAAGGAACCAAGATCACCGGCAAGATCCTTGAGCATGCAAGGGGCGATAAAGTGATTGTATTCAAGAAGAAACGCAGGAAGGGTTTTCAGAAGGAAACCGGCCACCGGCAGGACTTCAGCAAAATCCTGATCGAAAAAATAACAATAAAAGGCGCTGCCAGGGGAAAGACAGCCAAGAAAGAAGCTGTTACAAAAGAAGCTCCTGATCCTTCTCCAATACAAACCAAGGAAAAGGTTTGAAAGGTAAAAAAACGATAGCACATGGCCCTGCCAAAACATCGAAAAGGGATCTTATGTGTGGATCATTGAAAAAGAAAATTAAATCAGAATCTGATGGCACATAAAAAAGGTGCGGGAAGTTCAAGCAACGGGCGTGAATCCCATAGTAAAAGGTTGGGTGTAAAGATCTATGGCGGACAATTTGCCAAATCAGGAAGTATTATTGTCAGACAAAGAGGTACCGTGCACAATCCCGGGCTGAATGTCGGCATCGGTAAGGATCATACTTTATTTGCTTTGATTGATGGCATAGTCGAGTTCAGGAAAAAGGTGAAAGACCGTTCTTATGTCTCAGTAAATCCCCTTGAACAGTCGAACTGAACCGATTGATTTTTTCATACTTGTTTTTGGTATCCCGGTCAAAATTTGGCCGGGTTTTTTTATTTTATTCGGAAATAAGAAATGATCTGGGTTTTCAATGAATTTTGGATACTTTTGTGATCCTGTAGAAATTCAATCTCCATTATAATGTTACAATTATCTGTAATCCGCGAAAACCCCGAAGCTGTCATTCAGCGACTTTCCATCAAGCATTTTGACGGCAGGGAGATCATCCCGAATATCATCGCTCTTGATGACAAACGGAAAGAAACACAGAAACACCTTGATGAAAGCCTGGCACAGGCGAATTCCATGGCAAAAGAGATCGGACTTCTTTTCCAGTCAGGTAAAGCCGAACAAGCAAATAATCTGAAAGCAAAAACCATGGAGTTGAAGAACTTATCCAAAGAACTCGGTACCTCCCTGGAATCCACCAAAGAAGAGCTGGAAGATCTGCTGGTTAAAGTCCCTAATTTACCACATTCATCGGTCCCTGCGGGGAACTCGGCTGAAGATAATGTGAAGATGATGCAGGAGGGGAAAATTCCGCAGCTTTCAAAAGATGCATTGGCTCACTGGGACCTGGCAGTAAAATACGATATTATTGATTTTGCCCTTGGCACCAAGATTTCAGGCGCCGGTTTTCCGTTATATAAAGGACAGGGAGCCCGTTTGCAGCGGGCACTTATCAATTTCTTCCTGGATAAGGCCACCGGGGCAGGTTACCTGGAGATTCAACCCCCATTGATGGTCAACCCGGCCTCCGGGTTCGGTACCGGCCAGCTTCCCGACAAGGATGGCCAGATGTACTATGTACCACTGGATGATCTTTATCTTATTCCCACCGCCGAAGTTCCTGTCACGAATATTTACAGGGACGTAATTCTGAAGGAATCAGACCTTCCTCTGAAAAATGTGGCCTATTCAGGGTGCTTCCGCAGAGAAGCAGGGTCTTATGGAAAAGATGTCAGGGGTTTGAACCGGCTGCACCAATTTGATAAGGTCGAAATTGTCAGGATCGCTCATCCTGAAAAATCTTATGAAGATCTGGAAGAAATGAGGGACTATGTTTCCGGACTCCTCAGGCTGCTTGAATTGCCTTTCCGGGTTCTCAAACTTTGCGGCGCTGACCTGAGCTTCACTTCAGCTCTCACCTATGATATGGAAGTTTTTTCCGTTGCACAGCAGCGTTGGCTGGAAGTGAGTTCCATCTCCAATTTTGAAGCGTTCCAGGCAAACCGTCTGAAATTGCGTTTCAGGAATGAAGCAGGAAAGATTCAACTTGCTCACACCCTTAACGGAAGTGCATTGGCCTTGCCGAGGATCGTAGCTGCAATGCTGGAAAATAACCAATCCGAAAAGGGGATCAGGATTCCGGCTGCACTTGTGCCTTATACGGGATTCGAGTATATTACCTAAGCTTCAGGGTAGAAATAGCGAAATAGCGAAATAAAACCTCGTAATTCGTAATTCATAATTTTTTATCGAGCATCGAGCATCTGCATTTTTAATGAGCACTGATGTCATTTAAAACCTTTTTAAAGAGGCAGATTGAATAAATATAATATATCGAGTTATTTTTTCGTTTTGATTATTAATTTTGCCTAAGAAACCAAAAAAAACGGCCATGAAAAAGTTTTCATTACTTATTGCCTTTGCTCTCACGACCACGCTGATGTTCGGACAACTCAAATTCGGACCTAAGATCGGGTTCAATGCTTCAAAGCTAACTACCAGTCTTGATTCAGTTAAATCGCAATTCAAAGCCGGTTTTCAATTCGGCGCTTTTGTCAGGATCGGAAACAGGGTCTATTTGCAACCTGAGCTTTATTACACCTCAGAGGGTGGTGTGTTCGAAAAAGACAGTCTTGGAAAAAGTTGGAAACAAAACATCAGCTTAGGTTCGCTGGATATACCCATTCTTATAGGTTTTAAAATTATAAACACCGAACTGGTCAATTTACGCATTTTGGCTGGCCCCGTTGCTTCATTCGTAGTGAATAAAAAGATTACTGATCTGAACAGCGTTTTCGGACCTATTCACAAAGCCAGTATCAGCAATGCAAACTGGTATATCCAGGCAGGCGCCGGAGTGGATGTCTGGTTTTTTACCCTGGATATCCGGTACCAGATCGGGTTAAACAAGATCATCAAAGACGTTTCGTACGACGGAAAGAATATCAATTTCAACACTTCAAATAATGTTTGGGTAGTAAGCCTGGGATTTAAGATCTGATTTTCGATTGAATGAACCGGCGCCTGCTGAAGTAGGTGGCTGATGAATGAACCGATGATCCCTGAGACAGCCGGACAATAAACTGGTATATTGGCGATGTAAATTAACATTAAACATAAAACCTATGAAAAAGATAGCATATTTATTTATTTCGATAATATTTTTCGGGTATATCTGTGCAAACGGTACATTTGCCCAGAAGGGACCAATTAATCCGATGAGTACGGATAGTTGGACAGTCAATTTCGGGTTTGGCCCGGGTATTCATTATTTCTCCGGTTATACGGCTGGGTTCGGGCCTGGATTGCAGGTGTCGTTTGAAAAAGGAATGTG
The DNA here is from genome assembly GCA_903929315.1 of uncultured Bacteroidales bacterium. Lineage (GTDB taxonomy): Bacteria > Bacteroidota > Bacteroidia > Bacteroidales > FEN-979 > CAIYUC01. The sequence goes on along the minus strand of CAIYUC010000032.1, from coordinate 5,008 downwards.
GCAATTGGGTCCGGGAGTGCTCACGCTTGGGGGTGAATTGGGTTTTTCGTATTTTTCGTACAGTGGTTATTATAGCGGGTATTATTATAAATATAAATTCTATTCCGGGTTTTACTACAAGTACCATTGGTTAAATTTTATCATGGCGGCCCGTGCCGCTTATCATTACGGATGGAAAATCCCGGGATTAGATACTTATGGTGGTATCGCCACCGGTATCCGCTTTGTATCATTTACCCATACCTATGCTGATTATTATAACGGGTACTATGGATACTACACCCCGGCTGCGGTAGGTTTTTTCCCCGGTGTTTTTTTGGGCGGATCTTATTTTTTCAATCAGGTTCTTGGGGTAAATGCCGAGTTCGGATATAATATAAACTATGCACAGGTCGGTTTGATTTTTAAACTTAAATAACGGATGTGAAGGTAGCAGGAAAAGATTACCGGACCGTTTGGATGGAGAATTCATCGGTTTTCTTCATCGAGCAAAACCTGTTACCCTTTGAATTCAGAATTGGATGTGCAACCACTTATGCAGACTGTTGCGTTGCCATCAAAACGATGAATATCCGCGGTGCGGGAGCTCTTGGTGCCATGGCAGGTTTTGGCATGGCGCTTGCTTTCCTGGAGGCGTCCGATGATCATTTCATGGAATTCGTAAAAAAAGCTAAAGGGGAAATTGAATCCACAAGGCCTACTGCAAGGAATTTATTTTATGCTACTGAAAAAGTTTTCCGGTCTGGAATAAAATCACGGGACAATGCTATGGAGGAGGCACAAAAGCTGGCCGATGATGATGCCCGGGATTCCAAAGCCATCGGAGAGCTTGGCAACCAACTGATCAAGACTGGGAATGGTATTCTGACCCATTGTAATGCAGGCTGGCTGGCTTTTGTCGATTATGGAACCGCCCTCTCCCCCATTTATCTTGCGCACAAGAGCGGCAAGAATATTTTTGTTTATGTGGATGAAACCAGGCCGCGAAACCAGGGAGCACGTCTCACTGCCTGGGAGTTATTCAATGCCGGAGTGCCGCATACTATTATTCCTGACAATGCCGCCGCTTACCTGATGTCAAAAGGGGTCATCCACATGGTCATCACCGGGGCCGACAGGATCGCCGCTAACGGAGATGTTGCCAATAAAATAGGGACCCTGGAGAAAGCCATTGCAGCGAAAGAATTCAATATCCCGTTTTATGTGGCAGCACCTTCTTCGACTTTTGACCTGGAATGTCAATCCGGAGCGGAAATTATCATTGAAGAAAGAACCGAAGATGAAGTACTCTACCAGGAAGGTCCTGACAGTTCTGGGAATATCCATAAAATTCTTGTTTGTTCCCCTGGTTCTCCTGCGTTAAATCCGGGTTTTGATATCACTCCGGCTAAATATATCGCAGGAATCATTACCGAAAAAACAATCATCGAACCTACAGCTATCAATATAGCAAAATATATAAAAACCTGAAACATGAAATCAAAGATCTTAGCAGGGATAATACTTTTTACAGGGATTTCCCTCACCCCGTTTTTTGCTTTTACAGCTGAAAAACAAAATGAAAAAACGCAAAAAGATAAAAAAATAAAAGAAATAAAGAAAGACAGTCTTCCGAACTCCGATACGGTCAGTGGTTTAAAATTCAGAAGTATCGGTCCTGCTTTTACATCCGGCCGTATTGCCGATTTCGCAGTAAATCCCAGGAACACCAATGAATGGTATGTGGCAGTGGCCTCCGGTAATCTTTGGAAGACCCTGAATAACGGGACCACTTTTGATCCGGTTTTCGAAAATTATGGAGCGTACTCCATAGGATGTGTAACAATCGATCCAACTAATTCCAATGTTGTCTGGACAGGTACCGGCGAAAGGAATTCACAGCGCTCCCTGGGATATGGCGATGGGGTTTACAAAAGCAGTGACGGAGGAAAAAGCTGGAAGAATATGGGGCTGAAAGATTCAAGACAGATTGGTTCAATAGTCATAGACCCAAGGAATTCGGATAAGGTATATGTAGCAGCGGAAGGCTCAGTTTGGGGTCCGGGAGGAGATCGAGGATTATACAGAACGATGGACGGTGGAAAGACCTGGAAAAAGATCCTTGAAATCAGCGAAAATACAGGCGTCAAGAATATTGTTATGGATCCGCGGAACCCTGACCTGCTTTATGTTTCTGCCGAGCAACGCCGCCGGCATGTATTTACCAAGATCGGTGGAGGACCTGAGACGGCCATTTATAAATCAACCAACGGTGGTGAATCATGGGACAAACTCACTTCTGGCCTTCCGACTGTTGATATGGGCGGAATGGGAATGGCCATTTCCCCTGTCAATCCTGATATGATCTATGCGATCATCGAAGCCGCCGGTGACGCCAGTGGCGTTTACCGCAGTACCGACCGGGGAGCATCGTGGCAGAAGATGAGCAATCATGTTGCACAGGGTCAATATTTCAACCGCATCTTTTGTGATCCTCTGGATGCGGATAAAATTTATTCAGTCGAAACTGTTTCACAGGTCTCAGAGGACGGAGGGAAAACGTGGAAGCCCATTGGGAACAATAAACGTCACGTGGACGACCATGCCATGTGGATTCAGCCCGACAATCCAAAACATTTTCTCATCGGGGGAGACGGGGGTATCTATGAAACCTACGATGGCGGTAAGGAATTTATATTCAAATCCAATCTGCCCGTCACCCAGTTCTACCGGGTACAGGTGGATAATTCAACTCCTTTTTATTATGTATATGGAGGCACGCAGGACAATAACAGTGTAGGAGGACCTTCACGCACTACGAGTGCAGACGGAATATTAACTGATGATTGGTTCGTTACAAATGGCGGTGATGGCTTTTGGTCACAGATCGATCCGGTCGATCCCAATATCGTATATGCCGAATCACAATACGGCGGTATGGTACGTTATGACCGGAAAAGCGGTGAAGGGCTTGACATCCGTCCCGAGCCAAGCGAGGGAGAGAATAACTTCAAATGGAACTGGAACACTCCGCTGATCCTGAGCCCGTTTTCCCATACCCGCCTTTATTGCGCAGCCAATAAAGTCTTCCGCAGCGATGATCGCGGCAATACCTGGGTTGAAATCAGTAACGATCTGACCGCACAACTTGACCGCAACAAATGGCCGGTAATGGGAAAATACTGGAGCATCGATGCTGTGCAAAAAGATATTTCTACATCTTTATATGGAACGATCATCTCATTGGCGGAATCCCCGGTAAAAGAAAACCTTTTGTATGCAGGTACGGATGACGGACTGATACGTGTAACGGAAGATGCAGGAAAAAACTGGAGCAAAATTGACAAATTTCCCGGCGTACCCGAAAATACCTATGTCAGCTGTATAATCCCTTCAAAGTTTGATGAGAATGTCGTATTTGCTTCATTTGACAATATTCTCAGGGATGATTTCAAACCCTATGTATTAAAAAGCACGGATAAAGGAAAAACATGGGTATCGATTGCAGGGAACCTGCCTGTGAACGGCACGGTGCATAGCCTCCAGCAGGATTATATAAATCCCGACCTTCTTTTTGCCGGAACAGAGTTCGGCTGTTTCTTTTCCTCTGATGGCGGCCATAAATGGATCCAGCTAAAAGGCGGTATGCCTACTATACCGGTCAGGGATATCACGATCCAGAAACGCGAAAATGATCTGGTTCTTGCAACATTTGGCCGCGGGTTCTATGTTCTTGATGATTATACTCCATTGCGAACCACGGCAAAAGAGATCAGTAATAAGGACGGATATCTTTTCCCTGTCAAAGATGCACTGATGTATATTCCGACTCAAAATAAGAGCATCCTGGGATCGACGGTATATGTGGCAAAAAATCCTGATTTCGGAGCCATCTTCACATACTATATAAAAGAAGTCCCTAAAAGCCTGAAGGAAAAACGACAGGAGAAGGAAAAAGAACTTTTTAAGAAAAGCGAACCTATTCCCCAGCCTTCAGAAGCAGAACTCCGGGTGGAAAGCAATGAGTTTCTTCCTTTTCTTACATTTACCGTTATGGATGAAACCGGTAATGTGGTCAGGTTGATCCACAAGAGTCCATCAAAAGGGATTAACAGGGTCAACTGGGATCTGCGTTACCAGGCTACCCATGAAGCTTATGCCGGAGAAAAATATGATCCCCTGAAGGATAATGGCAGCGGTGTTCTTGCAATGCCGGGGAAGTACCAGGTATCCCTTTCCATGACAACCGGTGGGGAGACAAAGCAACTCGCAGGACCGGTAGCGTTCAATGCCGTTGTGTTAGAAAATGTTTCCTTGCCTGCTGCAGACCGGGGGGCCATGATTGCTTTTCACAAAAAAATAGCCGAACTCACACGTGTAATGCAAGGTACTGAAGTTTATGCTGATGGATTGTACAAACGGGTCAATGATATCCTTACGGCTCTGAACAGCACGACAAGCGCCTCCCCTGATCTCGTTAAGAAAGCACATGAACTGCAACTCCAGCTTAATGAGATCCTCAACATGAAATTCAATCGCCGGACAAACAAACCCAGTGTAGAAGAAAATCCGCCTGCACCAGTTCCATTGAATGCACGTCTTGACAAACTTACCGATGCAAGCTGGTCATCTACTGCCCAGCCCACACAACTTCAACTTGACGCATACAAAATTCTGGAAGATGAATTTCCACCTGTTTATGACAAGATAAAAATGCTCGGGGAAAAGGAGGTCCCGGAACTGGAGAAAGCCCTGGAGAACCTTGGTGCACCTGTTACACCTGCCAGATTACCGGTCTGGCACAAATAATCAATTACGATTTACGCCTGCCTGCCGTCAGGCAGGGATTACGAATTACGAATTACGAATTAAAATAAATAATTACGGATTTTGTTAGCTGGCGCGCGTTTGTAACGCGTGCCTAGATTTCCTTAGCTAGCGCGCGTTTATAACGCGTGCCTATAACTTTCTGCCTTAGCTGGCGCGCGTTTGTAACGCGTGCCTAGATTTCCTTAGCTAGCGCGCGTTT
>CAIYUC010000031.1 GCA_903929315.1 uncultured Bacteroidales bacterium | reverse complement strand
TGATGTCGGTTTTTTCGATGACAGCAGATATTTCGAATGATTTTTCCAGTTGATCGGATATCGCTTTTTTAATTCCGGTAATATTTATTTTATCAGGAATATTTTCCTGTTCCAACTTCTGGATATACATTTCAAGCGGATCCGGATGTGTCTCAATGATTTTATACAGTATCGGCTGGGTAAATCTTGGTTCATCACTTTCATTATGGCCGTATTTCCTATAGCCCAGGAGGTCAATAAAAACATCCTGATGAAATTTTTGGCGGAATTCGATGGCAAGCTGAACAGTATAAACAACTGCTTCCACATCATCTGCATTAACATGAAATATTGGTGAAAGGGTGGTTTTCCCAACGTCTGTACAATAAATACTTGATCGTCCATCCAGGTAATTCGTTGTGAACCCAAGCTGGTTGTTCACAATCAAATGTACTGTGCCTCCTGTTTTGTATCCTTCCAGGTTCGCCATCTGGATTACTTCATAAACAACACCTTCACCGGAAATGGAGGCATCTCCATGAATCAGGATGGGTGCAATTTTTCCGGCATCTCCTGAATAAACCTGATCGATCCTGGCTCTTGTGATACCCTCTACGACCGGACCAACTGCTTCAAGATGTGCAGGATTCGGTGACAGTGACAGCAGAATCCGTGAATCATTTCCACTCATAATAGTAGTAGAATAACCAAGATGGTATTTTACATCTCCCAGAAGGTCTTCATCTTCATATTCCTTTTCTGTAAACTCTGAAAAAATCTGTTCAAACGGTTTGTTCATAATATTGCCAAGGACGTTCAGCCTGCCCCTGTGAGCCATACCGATTACAAATTCTTTAATTCCCAATTCTGCGCCTTTTTCTATCACCGCATCTATGGCCGGGATCAATGATTCAGCTCCCTGCAGTGAAAAACTTTTATGACCTGGAAATCTCTTATGAATAAACTTTTCAAAAAGGACAGCTTCTGAAAGTTTAGTTATGATTTTATTTTTTTGTTGCAGGTTGAAATCAGGAGTATTCAAGCAGCTTTCCATTTTTGTTTTCAACCACCCGATCATTTCCGGGCGTTGAATATCCCAATATTCCACACCAATGGACTGGCAATATATTTGATTCAGTTTCCCGATAATTTCGTTCAAGGTAGTATTCCCGATCCCTATATCTTTCCCCGCCTGAAATGTTTTTCCAAGTTCAGCATTACTGAGTCCGAAATTTTCAATATCGAGGGTTGGGAAATACTTTCTGCGGGTACGGACCGGATTTGTCCTGGTGAACAAATGCCCGCGCTGCCGGTACCCATTGATCAGATTAATTACCTTAAACTCATTTGGATAAATAAATGCCTCACCCTTATCAGCCTTATAGTTCATCTGGCAAAATTCAAAACCCTCGAAAAATTTTTTCCAGCTTTCATCGACTGACTCAGGATTGTTCTTGAATTGTTCAAATAATTCTTCAATGACCGAATTATCGAGAGTATTTAAATAAGAAAACTTATCCATATCATTGGCCTGTTTTACGGCCGACAAAGTTACGAACAAAGTGTGAAACCCTGGAAAAACAGAAAAAAGCCTTACTTTTTCTGTTCATTCCGGAATGTTGAAAGCCCGGTGTCAAGGAATTTTACAAAATCATCCACATGAAGATTATAAGCAACCGGTTTGGTCAACACATTCCCTGAAGTATCAAGAAGAACATAATAGGGCTGGGCATTTATATTAAACCTTGAAATCTGGTAATCCGCATATTTCTTGCCGATTGATTTTTTAACTTTTCCGTCATATTTTGATGTTATCCATTCACTTTGAGGTAGTTCTGTTTTATCATCGACATAAAGCGCGGTGACTATAAAATCTTCCCTTAAACGCTTTAAAACAGCGGGATCGGCCCACACGCGGGCTTCCATTTCACGACAATTCACACATCCGTGACCGGTGAAATCAATGAAAACAGGCTTATTCAGCTTCCTGGAGCAGGCAATAGCCTGGTTATAATCAAAATATCCCTGTAATCCATGGGGTAAAGTAAGGAACTCTTTGAATTTCGCAGGTTCACAAAGTGAAATATTCTTTTTTCCTTCCATACCTAATGAGTATTGGCTAACCTCTTCGTGTATTATTGCATTTAAATCAAAATCGAGCGATTGTTGCGGCGGCAAATAGCCTGCTAATGCTTTTAAAGGTGCACCAAACATGCCGGGGATCATGTATGCCACGAATGAAAAAGCTATTATTGCAAGTATAACCCTAGGAACGCTGATGAAAGGCAGATCCGCATCATGGTTAAATTTAAGCTTTCCCAAAAGATAAAATCCCATAAGCAGGAAGATCACAATCCAGATAGCAAGATAAACTTCCCTGTCGAGAATATGCCAGTGATATGTTTGATCGGCAATACTGAGGAATTTCAAACCCAAAGCAAGTTCGAGAAATCCAAGGACAACCTTCACGGAATTCAACCAACCTCCTGATTTGGGAAGATTCGCTAACCATGATGGGAAAAAAGCAAAAAAGGCAAAGGGAAGCGCAAATGCGAGGGAAAAGCCAAACATACCAATGATCGGTTGAATCACTTCTCCGCCAGCTGATTGCACGAGAATCGCTCCGACAATGGGCCCGGTGCAGGAGAATGACACAAGAACGAGTGTAAATGCCATAAAGAATGCACCTGAAAATCCGCCTCTGTCGGCTTGTTTATCGGCTTTATTTACCAACCAACCTGGAAGGGTAATTTCAAACATCCCCAGGAATGAAGCTGCAAATACCATAAAAATGAGGAAGAAAAAAACATTAGGGATCCAATGTGTGCTGAGGAAATTGGCAAAATTGGCCCCCAGTGTCACGGCAACTAGCGTTCCGATGACCGTATATATTGCAATTATTGATAACCCGTAGAATAGAGCCTGGTATCGTGCTTTTCCCTTCCTGTTACTGTCATGCATGAAGAAAGTTACAGTCATGGGTATCATAGGGAATACGCATGGTGTAATAATAGCAGCTAAACCTGCAAGAAAAGATATGATAAAAAACCAAAGCAAGGATTTTTTCTCACCTGTGTCTAATTTTGTTTTGGCCAAATCGATTTTTCCGACCTTTGAATCGGACTGTTTATCAACTTTGGAAATAGCAGGAGCAGAAACGACTTTCCTGGAAGTATCCTGCACCCCAATCCGGGTAATCTGTTGTCCATTCACTGCCGGGTTACCCTTGATATCAAAAGAATATTCAACTTCCGCAGGAGGTATGCATTGTTTGTCATCACAACACATAAACTCAAGTGAGCCCGTTACCTTAAATGCTTTAGGATTCAGAACTTTTATCTTCTGTCTGAATACAGCTTTATTCGCAAAGTATTTCAGGATCATTTTAAATTGCGGATCATTCTCTTCAATCGGTTTAGGTTCCTGCACTTTCCCGACAAGCTCGAAGTCAGGGCTTTTATTGAATTTAAAAGTGGTAGGGATAGGACCATCTTTGGGTATATCCTGTGAATAGACATGCCAGTTATTATCTATGTTTGCGATCATCAACAGGGTAGCCTCCCCCGGATTTGTCTGATCCACTGTAAAAGTCCACTTGACAGGATCCAGAATTTGAGCAAATGTGAAAAATGGAAGAAAAAATAATACAAAGGAGAAAAAACTAACTTTTTTCATAGAAATGACTGACAATAGAGAAGTTTGGATAAGGTTACAAAGTTATCAAATTTATCATTTAGAGAATACAGCAGCAGGCTTATTTTCCTTTTTCCAAAGGATCAAAAGGACTTTCCTTGTTTTTTGTGTGATACGGAACCGATTGTCAATCCGGTGTCCCACTATCCAGATGATTTTTCCACCGGAACAAAGCAACCATGTTTTTTCTTTATCCGGGATCGGGATCTTTTCATCGATAAAAAAATCGCTGACTTTTTTTTTCTGGTTCCGGCCAAACGGATAGAAGAAATCACCATGTTGCCATTTTCGAAGGACCAATGGATAATTGATTTTATGAGCATCAAGATTAGCTGCATTGGATGACGGGTCAATCCGGAACTTATCATCCTTTGATAGCTCTCTGAATACGAGATGAATAGGCTTCGGTATAGAGGAGACAGTTCCCTGAATCCTGATCTCCTTTTCGTTGCTTTCTTTATCTGAAAGGGGCAAAGGTTCAATGAGCAGGTTTTTACGGTCTTTGATCAATTTATAAGAGGAAGAAGAGAATGATTTTCCGGGGAACTTATCTAATACCCGGATGATCTCCTTTACGACAGTGAAGTTAAAACCATAGGGGGCGAGGAACTCATAAAGATAGGAAGGTAACGGATCAAGTTTTAGAATTTCGGCGATAGGTAAAATGATCCGGTCATTCTCCATTTTCATGATTCTCTTTTTCTGAGATTCTATAACTTCCCGGTATATTTTTTCTGTCTCCCCAATTCTTTCAATAGTTTCATTTATGATTTTATCGAACCCCGGATGAATTTTATTAAGCACAGGAATCAATTTTTTCCGGATGGCATTCCGGAGGTATTTCGTTTCCTTGTTGGAAGAATCTTCCCGGTAAGGTATTTTATGTTTTCTGATATACTCCTTAATGTCCTTCCGGTAGGCAAACATCAACGGCCTGATAATATTACCCTGTTTGATGGCTATTCCATGGAATCCGGCAATTCCGGTACTTCTCATCAGGTTCAGGAAGAAAGTCTCAATCTGGTCATCCAGATGATGGGCAGTTGCAATATATTGATAACCTTCTTGTTTACGGATTAATTCAAACCATTGATACCTTAGTTCCCTTGCAGCCATTTGAACAGAAATGCCTTTTTCCAGTGCAAAATCCGAAGTTGCAAAGTGACAGACATAAAAAGGAACTTTATATTTTTCCGCCAGTAATTTTACAAATGCCTCATCTTCATCTGATTCCTTTGCCCGGAGGTGAAAGTTGCAATGGGCGATTCCGAATTTTACAGATGACAGGTGAAACAGTTCGCACATAGCAACAGAATCAATTCCGCCGCTGACTGCCAGCAAGATCTTTTCCCCGGTTTTGAACAGGTTCTCTTTTGCGATGAATGATTTAAATGCATGGATCATACATACAAATATACAAAACCCCATGCAAATGCGTGGGGCAATTTATGTAGGGCGGAGTTACGAACTCCGCCCTACAATCCGCCCTATAAAATGATATTCACTAAATCCGTTAGTTTATCTCCCAGGTATCTCCGCTATTAAGGAGGGCATCTACATTTTTAATAGGGGAAGTTTCTTTTGCGTACTTGATCTGTTCTTCTACCAGATCGTCATAAGTTGGAAACATGGCAGAGCGTATCACACCGAAAACCATCGGGAAATGTGGAGGAGCTAATTTAGCAAGCATTGTTTGTATACCAGGATCCTGATCATATTGGTCATGAACAAGGATACGATCAAGTGTGATTCCATTTTTTCCAATCTCCGCCACTTCCAGTCGCGTACCTTTCAGTATCAATCCTTTATCTTTATTCTTACCAAATAACATGGGTTCTCCGTTCTTGAGAAGAAGCATATTTTCTTCTTTCATTTCTTTACCAATGATATCAGCATGGGCCTTGTCAGCATAAATGATACAATTTTGCAGTATTTCGATGATGGATGTTCCGTCATGTTTGGCTGCTTCAAACATTGCTTCTGTCATCAGGTTGATGTTGTTATCCGGGACCCTGGCAAAAAAAGTTCCCTGAGCACCCATAACAAGTTCACCGATGTTGAAAGGATGTTCAATAGTACCTTGCGGAGATGTTTTGGTTACTTTTCCCATTGGAGTTGTCGGAGAATACTGTCCTTTTGTCAATCCATAGATCTGGTTATTGAAAAGAAGAATATTCACATCAACATTTCTTCGGATAATATGGATAAAATGGTTCCCACCGATAGCCAGGGAATCTCCATCGCCGGTAGCAATCCACACACTCAGCCTCGGATTGGAGATTTTGACGCCTGTGCCGATCGCTGCCGCTCTTCCATGGATACCATGGATACCATAAGTATTAACATAATAAGGGAAACGGGAAGAACATCCTATTCCGGATACAAGACAGAAATTCTCCTTGCGGTAACCGATCTTCGGGAATACTCTTTCAACGGCAGCAAGGATGGCATGAGCACCGCAACCGGGACACCATTTTACCATCTGGTCACTTTCAAAATCAGCTTTCGCTAACTGAACGTTTGATCTTTCAACTGTTTGATTAATAAAGTCCATTGTTATTTTTCCTCCAGAAGTTGATTAAATTTTTCGCTTAATTCGTTGATCATGAAAGGTAATCCCTGTACTTTATTAAACTGGTAATAATTGGATGCAGGGTGCTTCATCTTAAGATATTGTACAAACTGTCCGCTATTTAATTCACAAACCAGGATCTTTTTAAATTTTGACAAGATCTCCCCCGTATTTTTAGGAAGTGGCATAATATAGTGAAAATGGGCATGGCTTACTTTCTTGTTTTGGTTTTGAACCTCTTCCACTGCTGAGCGAACTGCTCCAAATGTACCTCCCCAGCTTACCACCAGCAGATCTCCTTCGGGTTCGCCATAAATATCCTGAATAGGAATAAATTCGGCAACCTTTTCAACCTTTTCAGCCCGAAGGTCAGTCATTACCTGATGGTTTACAGGGTCACTCGAAACAATGCCGCTGATATTCTCTTTTTCCAGTCCACCGATCCTGTGACGCAATCCTTCTGTACCAGGGATTGCCCACTTTCGGACCAAAGTTTCTGCATTCCTTTTATAGGGCTTGAAATCAGGTTCATTTGCTTTGGCGATAGGTGGGTTTATAGCCGGCATCTCTGCCATCTTCGGGATCTTGAATAAGGATGAACCAAAACCAAGATAGCCATCCGTTAATAATATGCATGGGGTCATATGCTCCATCGAAAGTTTTGCTGCTTCATAAGCATAGTAGAAGCAATTTGCAGAAGTTGAAGCAGCAATAACGATCACGGGGCATTCTCCATTTCGTCCATATAAAGCCTGCATGAGGTCTGATTGTTCCGATTTAGTGGGTAACCCTGTCGAAGGACCACCTCGCTGAACATCAACGATAACCAATGGAAGCTCTGTCATGACGGCAAGACCTATAGCTTCACTCTTTAGCGACAGGCCGGGACCAGAAGTAGAAGTACATCCCAATGAGCCGGTATAACTTGCTCCGATTGCAGAACAGATACCCGCAATCTCATCTTCTGCCTGGAATACTTTTGCGCCAAGAGATTTATGCCTGGAAAGCTCCATGAGAATTTCAGTGGCGGGCGTTATAGGATAAGAACCAAGGAATAATGGTCTGCCTGATTTTTCGGAAGCTGCAAGCAATCCCCATGCGGTCGCAACATTACCGGTAATATTACGGTAACGGCCTTTTTCCATGTTAGCAGGTGAAACCTGGATCACTGATTCGAGCGCCTCAATTGTTTCCGCATAATTATACCCCGATTGGAGAACCAGTTTATTAATTTCGATAAGTTGTGGATTCTTTTTAAATTTTGCTTCAAAATTTTTAAAAGAACCTTTGAGATCACGATTGAAGATATAATACAACATCCCCAAAGAAAACATATTTTTACTACGTTCAGCTACTTTGTTATCAATGCCAAGATCTTTCAGCGATTCTTTGGTCAGTGCAGTAATCGGTGCTTTGATGACGTTGTAGTTATCGAGGCTGTTGTTTTCCAAAGGATTCTCTTTATACCCGGCTTTTTCAACCGATTTCTCTTCGAATGAATCGGTATCCAGAATAATTGTAGCGCCTTTCTTTGCCCATTTGAGATTAGCTTTAAGGGAAGCAGGATTCATTGCCACAAGAACATCTACCAAATCCCCTGTAGTGTAAATTTTTTCGCTTCCCATGTGAACCTGAAAACCCGATACTCCGGCCACGGTATTCTGAGGCGCCCTTATCTCTGAAGGGAAATCGGGAAATGTCGCAAGATCATTCCCGGCCAGGGCGGCGGACTCTGAAAATAATGAACCTGAGAACTGCATACCATCACCTGAGTCGCCCACAAACTTAACTACTACGTTATCTTTTTCAATAATATTACGCTTTTTCTGTGCCATCGTTTGTCAGTATTATAAGAAGGTGCAAAGGTACCAATTTAAATTCTATGACCATGAAGATCGGAGGAGTTTTTTGTCGGATTTGTTTTATAAAAAACCCTCAAAAAGTAATTAGCCGCCCCATTTGCAAATCCGGAAAAAGTGTATATTTGCATGGGGAATTGAATTATTAACCTCGTCTGTTTTTCTTTACAGACATTAAATATAGTTCGTCATGTCTTATATAATTAATGAAGATTGCACAGCTTGTGGAACTTGTCTAGACGAATGTCCCGTGGAAGCAATTGCAGAAGGGGACATTTATAAAATTAACCCGGAAATCTGCACGGATTGTGGTGCATGTGCAGATGTTTGCCCGGTCGAAGCAATCCACCCGGCATAAGACAAGCCAGGCAAAATGATTCTGATTGATAAGGCTGTCCTCAGGGATGGCCTTTTTTATTTTTTTTCCTCAACAAACTTTTTGAGGTAGAGATCATCTCCGTCAAATTGAGCATAGGTGAAATTTGTCAGCCAGTCACCCAGGCTGATCTGACGACATTTCCCGGTAAGTTGAATATCCCAGGGATAATGCCAATGCCCGTATATAAAGTAATCAATCTCAGGATTTGCTTGAAGAATCTTTTTAGAATGAACGGATAACCTGGAATTAATGAAATCCTTGTCCCGTTGAACATGGTCTTCTCTTATAAGATTCGCATAGCGGCTTTGTCGCGACCAGAAATTTGCCATTATTATCCCTAAGTCGGGATGGATCCACCGGAACAACCACTGATTAACCCGGCATTGAAAGACTTTTTTAATGAATTTATAGCCATGATCTCCAGGTCCAAGCCCATCACCATGAGCAAGATAAAAAAGTTTATTTCCAAACTGTTTGATTTCGGGATCCCTGTGAAGCTGAATATTCACTTCTTGGGGCAGGTAATCAAATGCCCACATATCGTGGTTCCCCTTGAAGAGATGCACCTGTGTACCTGAATCAGTGATTTCCGCGAGTTTCCCAAGAAGCCTGACATAACCCCTGGGTACAGTGGTTTTATATTCAAACCAAAAATCAAATAAATCACCCATAAGGTATATTTCAGCCGCATTCAACCGGATCTCATCCAGCCATTTAACCAGCAATTTCTCACGTTCAAGGCTGCGATCATGATCGGGAACACCCAAATGGAAATCAGACGCGAAATAGATATTTTTCTGCATATCGGAAATATCGGCCAAACTTACAAAATTAACTCATGGTGATTGAATTTCCCATTAGTCTTTCATATAAATTATTTTTTTTGCCTTCTGTCTGTTTTATAATTTTTAGCTTCCTTCTGCCGCTGATATTCGATCCTTTTATGATGATAGATTACGTGCTTATTCAAAGGAAAAGCTTTCATTAAACTGCTATCGACTTTAAAATAATAACCAAAATCTTCATCTTCAGATAAAACCGGCCTGTGGCCAAAAGCATAATTCAAAACAATCAAAGTGCTAAGGGACTTTATATTTTTATCGATAAAATTCTTTTCAAACTTTTTCTGGTCTTCCCAGATATTCAGGAACAAAGAATCAAAAGAAAGAGTTAATTGATAATAATCAGGTGAATATTGGTGATTATTAAGAATATTCTTCAATGAATCTCCTTTTTCCTTATTCCTGCTTGTATGGTCGTAGAAATCTTTCAGCAATCCGGATCCGTTCGAACCGGCTAAACTATATTCCCGGGGAAATCTCTTCATATCGCAGGAAATAGTTAGATTTTCGCCTTTGTTAAGCAGGAGTGTGATGAACCTTCCGTCAGTTAACTTCAGAAGGTAAAATCCTTGATCTGCAGGCTCATGCGAAAAGATAAATTTACCCTGTGAATCAAAGTATGTTGAGTCCAGGGTTTTGACATTTTGCAAATCAAGTTCCTGTAACAATATTTTACTACCTGAAGCATTTTTAAACTGACCCTGGATAGTGAAAGAAGTATGGTTCCTTTGATTATTTGAACAGAATGAAAAAATGAACAGCGCTATGAATAAAAAAAAGAAAATTCTAAATAACTTGAATGGCGTTTTCATTTATAATGGGTTTTCCCTGAAATTTTAAAAATAGATTTACAATTGTAACAACATCTTTCTGGCAATATACAGTTATCCGCGGGAGATCTTTTTCAATCCAATAAACTCTTCCTACATCACTTCCATTGATATCGTCCTTCGGTGTCGGAAGCGAGAATATGGCAGAAAGCAGATCAAGGGAGGTAAAGTTTTTATAGTCGCCGAATTTCCAAAGCTCCATGGTATCGAAATGGTTCACTTCCCATGGTTTTTTGCCGGAAATGTCAAGCATGGACGGAACCGGAATATTATTGATGAGCATCCTTCGGATGAGGTAAGGGTAATCGAATTCTTTCCCATTGTGGGCACAAAGATATTGGATTCTTTTTTCATTTGCTTTGTTCAGCATACCGGCGAATTCTGAGAGTAGCTGGGTTTCATCGTCTGAGGAATATGATTTTATCCAGAGTGTTTGATTCTTCAATATTCCGGTCGAAACACAAATTATTTTCCCGAACTCTGCATAAATCCCTGCTCTTTCAAACATCTTTTCCGGAAGTTTCTGATCTTCGGTCAGTGTCTGGTCATATTTACTTAACTGTCCGCACTTTTTGTCCCAATGCTTCTTGAAATTGTCAGGTAATTGATCATATTCAGCCGTCATAGGCACTGTTTCAATATCAAGAAACAGGATGTTTTCAATATTGATTGTCTGTAACATAGTTTTCCTGTTAATAGGGTGTAAAACTAAAGGTTTGTATGTTTATTTATTTTTTTTATTTCACTGAGTTACACAGAGAAGACACAGAGAACCATAGAGGTTAGCGACCAAACTTCCGTTTCCTTGATTATTTTTTTTTACATAATACCTGTACTTAATTTTCTCTGTGAAACTCTGTGTCTTCTCCGTGACCCTCTGTGTAACTATTTAATAAAATCAATGCCGTTCCGTAACATTATTGCAACTTTTTTGTCAATGGGAAAAGTGAAATCATCTTCTTTAAGCTCTTTGACCGCCAGCCATCTGAATGATTGCACCCCATCTTTGATCTCTTTAAAATCATTTTTTTTATCTGATACAATAAAAGAATAAGGTTTTGATGATCTGATCAAATAATATACATTAATCAGCTGAAAAGTAAAAGGTAATAGGGTTGAGGGTTGAAAAAAATCAGTAGTATAATAGTGGGAAATGATATCGATCTCAGTGTTAAGCTCTTCCATAAATTCTCTTCGTAAACAATCTTTGGTGCCTTCACCAAAATTCAACTCTCCACCCGGGAATTTGGTCATGAAAATTCCTAAACGAAATTCATCTGATACGAGGACTTTTGCTTCGTCAATCAAAATGCCGTAGACCCGAATGTTAAATTGGTTGATAGTCATTAGCTTGAGAGTTTTCCATTTATTAGCCCCTATCCCCGGGGGGGTGTCCAATAAGTTTCTTTTTTTTCTCGCAGATTTCCGCAGATTAATCGCAAATTTTCGCAGAATGTTGAAAACAAGAGTTTTAACTTTGCGTGACTCTGCGTTTAACTCAGCGAGAAACATTAACTTTCCAACTTATTAGACAACCCCCAGGGGGTGAGGCTTCAGAACTTGTTCCTGCTGAAAAGCTTTATCACCAGCCAGAATCCAAAGATACCTGCCAGGACAAAGACGATCATACCGACCATTTTTGTATGTTCCCATTGCGAAATGATGGATGCTCCGATGATGAGTGATGCAACAACAATAGCGATGGATACCCTGTTTGAAGCACGATCGATGTGGTCGCCAAGGGGATCAAACCCTTTGAGCTCAATCATTGTTTTAAAACGACCTTCCTTAAGCTTGTAAATTATTTCATTGAAATCGGAAGGAAAATCCTTGAGCAGTTTGTAGTATTCTGCAATGGAATCGAAAAGTTCCTCGGCGATCTTTTTGGGATTGTATTGTCTTTTCAGCAGTTCAACCGCATAGGGTTGCATTTCACTGGCAAAATTGATTTCGGGGTAGAGCGTAACTGCCACTCTTTCTATCGTGATCAGTGCTTTAATAAGAAGGTAAAAAGTGGGCGGTATCCGGAGGCCATGCCTGACAATTATATTAACGGATTCATTCATGACCTTTCCGAAATTCATTTCATTGAGGGAAAGGTAACGGTAATGCGCTAACATGTCAGATATTTCGAATTCGAGTTCTTTAAACCTGCTGAAATTACGCTTACCCGAAAGCAGTAAAAGGGCTTCCGTCATTTGTTTTGGTTCCCGGCGGATATAACCTAGCACATACTTCCCAAGGAACTGCAGGTGCTCGGGCCGTAATGTCCCCATCATCCCGAAATCCAGGAACGCCAGGATATTTCCGTTCATGACAAACAGGTTTCCGGGATGCGGGTCTGCATGGAAAAATCCGTGATTAAAAATTTGTTCAAATACTAATTGCACTGATTTTTGTGCTAGTATAACGGGGTCATTGCCTGACTTAAGCAAGGTCTCCATATCGCTTACCTTGATACCGCGAATAAATTCTTCTACGATTATTTTTTCTGAAGTATATTCACTGTAAACTTTAGGCACATATACATCAGGATTATTTTCAAAATTATGCCGGAAGCGGATGATATTTCCGGCTTCATGCCTGAAATCCAATTCTTTGATTATGGTATGTCCGAATTCTTTCACCACCCCGACGACATTGATCGCTTCCATCTCAGGATTGTTTTTTTGGATCCTGGCTGCAAAATAATTCATGAGGTGCAGATCAAGATTGATCTTTTTATCTATTCCCGGACGTTGGATCTTGATGCAGACTTCATCGCCATTTAATAAAACTGCCCGGTAAGTCTGCGCAACAGAGGCTGATGCGAGCCTTGTCCTGTCAAATTCACGAAAAATCTCTGAAATTGGCCTCTTCAGCTCATCTTCGATCGTTTGGATAGCAATATCATCCGGCATAGGATCCGCCTCGTCCTGCAGCTTTGCAAGTTCCTCACGCAGTTCGGATGGAACAATATCAATCCGGTCGGCAAGGATCTGCCCGAATTTCACAAAGGTCGGACCAAGTTCCTCCACCGCAAGGCGTGTTCGTTCCCATTTATTATATCTCCCGATCCGGGCATATCGTTTCCTGGAAACAAGATATTTACCCAAACCGTTTTTACTGACCCATTCGCTAAAACCATATTTAACGATGATCCCGATAATTTCTCTTGCACGGCCTATTTCGCCCACTGCCATACCTATGTTTGTCAGTTTCACGGTGATATTGTTTGAATTATTTCCTCTTTACTGTCCTTTTCTTCACCACATTTACAGGCAGATTGGAAGGGGTCTTGGACTTGACCGGTATGTTTAATTGCTTTTCAAGCATTTTGATCCGCTTCTCCAGTATTATTAGTTCTTCTTTTGAAACAAGATTCATTTTTTCAAGAGTTGCTTTTTGCAACTCAATAATTTTTTCTTCAAGATTCTTTTTTACTTCATCTGATTTCTTCAGGAACTGATCAAGCAGCTTTTTTGCCTCTTCTTTTGTCAGATTATTTTCACGGGCAATTTCTATCACTGATTGCTGGATCTTGTCTTTTGTCGAAAAAGCTAATTCAACGCTTTTATCGAAGGTTTTTTTGATTTGTTCAAACATGGCTGAATCTCCTTTACTTTTTTAGATGGGTTTCAAATTTATTTTTTGGAATTCTAAAGATATTCATTAAATGAATTTCTAATTCTGTAAGCAAATTTTCAAAATTTTTGATACTTGTCAGGTTTATCTCATATGCAGTAAGTATATTCTTAATAGAGCCCACTGCTTTCAATAACTGGTCTTTCCGGCTCTTTTTAAAATCTCCTTCCACCATGAAAAGAAAGTCCAGTTGCTTTAGTTCAGGGAGCAGAACATATTCTTCACTCCTGTTGGCAATAAGCCAATAAGAATTTACCTGGTCTTCATCTTTGTAATAGTAAAATGAAAAGTTTGCCGGTTCTTTCTTTTCCTGTAAGGTAATAATAAAATCTTGCTGCTTGGAGAAGATGAATTCAAGTTTTTTATTCAGAAGGTAAGAAAGACGGTAATCTTTCAAATGGCAGGAAATGCCGATCAGCGTGTAATTTGCCGGTTCAGAATGCGTATCGCGAAGAATTTTCCTTGCCATACTAACGGGTCTATCAATTGACCTAACGAAATTAGTCAATTAATAGTGCAAAGTCAAGGGTTATTTTAATTTAGTCACAAAGTCGTAGAGTTACTTTTAGTTACTGATAGTTAGTTGTGGTTATTCAATGGTTACACAGTAGTTATTCGGTAGTTATTCGGTAGCTATTTCTCGCTGATTGTCGCGGATTATCCGCTCATTTACGCAGATTTAAAATCGATTCATCCATCTTCTGCGAAAATCTGCGTCAAATCTGTGTGAATCTGCGAGACATCTTTAAATCCTTGCAGGTTGTAAATAACTATCGATATTTTCCAGATCTGGAATTTTTTTGTAATTTTAAACCCTGTTTAGTCGGAGGTTAATTAATGTCAAACCATGACAAAGTGAAAACATTTTACAGAACCTTTTCCCTGATATGCATATTCCTAATCAGCATCTTTTTTAAAGAAGATATCAATAGTGAATACATTCTTCCCCTTCATGCTAGTTCTGTATTTGCTGGTAACCTTTATCATGATGGTTTTAATGATATTATCGCGGGCCATGAGTCATATGGAGTTATGCCTACCTTAACCTTAATGAAAAACATTAATTGGGGGAATTTTGAAATTACTGATACTTCGAAGAAATTTAATGGAAGCGAAGATAATATTTTCGCAGTAGATGTGAATAATGATGGCTGGTTAGACCTGGTAACATTTTATTGTGTTTTTTCGGGTATAGCCACTAATTACATAAGAATATATTACAACGAAAATGGCAATTTTCCGAATGACAATCACAGGGATTTTAACCTGAACAGCTCTGCAATTTTTACAGACATTACTTACGGAGACATTAATGGCGATGGATATGTTGACCTTATAGTTTCATCTAATAATTGGAATTTTTGGGGCATTTTATACAATGATGGAAATGGTGGTTTTTCATCACCAGTATATTATACTCTTTCCGGACCTGTTTCGGCTATATGTTGTGGGGATCTCAATGGAGATGGGCGTGATGATATTGTGATTTGCGCTGCGGATACTAAGATTTATTTCAGCTACCCTTCCGGTCTTCAACTTCTGACTCTTGATCCATATGTTTTTATGCAGCATGTCGCAATAGTCGATTTTGATCTGGATGGTAAAAGAGATAACCTTACCCAGGTATATGTTTGGACGGGCCAATTTTCAATTCTCAGGATATTCAAAAATCTTGGTAATAATGCCTTACAGCAACATCCTGATCTGATTTTTCAGGGAGGTGTGGGTCC
>CAIYUC010000030.1 GCA_903929315.1 uncultured Bacteroidales bacterium | reverse complement strand
CTTCAGTTAACAAGGTTGTCTGAGCTTTGCCTTGATTTGCCAGAAAAAATATTGATAATATTGCTATCATCAACACCGGCAAAATTCTTGTAAATTTTCTCATGGTTTTTTATTTGTTTGGTTAATTATAAAAAATATGGATCAACTAATGATCTATTAATTGATATAATATGATTAAGAAAAGTGTTCAAATGTACTAAATAAATTTCATTCAGAAAAATAAATTTTTTTACTTTTTTCTGAGCTTTTTCTTTCTTACGGAAAGGCCTGTCAAATCTTCTTTTCCGGATATCCGAACAAGAATTACCGGGAAATAATAATTTTTTTAATTTTAGTTCCCGGTTGAGTGCTGACCTTCAAAATGTATAATCCCGGTTAAAAAGATGATATTTTGAACGTTAATAACGATGTTCTTAATCCTTCCTGTGTGTAAACTACCCGGCCAATATAATCCGATAATTCAATTTTTGTTATGTCATTCAGGTAGCTTTTCACAGGTAAAAAATCTTTCGTCGGATTGGGGTAAACTCCGCGGAGATCCAGCGAAGCGGGACCGGATGCCGGATACCGGATGACAATAAAAAAGGGCTGACCTCGCGGTCAACCCTTTTTTGAGTATATCAATTTAATGATTAACGAACGACAGTGATCTTAACCGTGCGTAACCCTTTCGAGGTTGTCACCTTGATAAAGTATACGCCTGTCTGAAGGAATGAAGTGTTGATCTTTACAAGCTTCGAGTTAACAGTATTTTCACTGTAAACCGTCTGACCGATAAAGTTCAGTACTTCAATCCTGCTGATGTTGAAATCGCTCTTCACGTTGACAACGTCATTTGCAGGATTCGGATAGATCATGATGGAACCACCAGAGACTTCCGGGATACCTACTGCCGGGAACTGGATCGTTACTGTATCTGAAGCAGGGGATTCGCAAAGGAATTGACTGTTCAGGGAATTATTGAATACAGCCGTTACATAATACATGTAAGTGCCATATTGCATTGCACTCAAACCAACTACATCCTGATAGGCTGTGGCTGATTGAGTAGCAGTATTAAGCTTGCGGAAATGAACCACACCGCCTTGTACTGAGTCATAACGGAACACATTGTATCCTATAAGGAGGCTGCTGTCGGAACTATTATCGCCCAGATTCATCGTCGGATGGTCGTAGGAGTCAATAGAAACTCCAGGGCCAGGTGACACTGCCACTGCTACACCCGGTGCAACAGTAACCTGAGTTGGGCTTGGAGTTGGGAAAGGTCCTAGTTTTACTACTCTGTCCTCGTTATTTATGAAGGCACAGGTACGCACCGTCCATACACACGCTCCGTAACCTAATGCGCTGGCATTATTCCAGGTTGTACCGTCATACCACATTCCAATGTTCGAATTCACATAAGGACCGTTCTGGTCCATTCCCAGAAAGTGGGTGGCACCGGTAAAGGCGCTCCACTTGACCATGCCATAGAATGCCCCGGCAAACGGAATCGGAGTATTAAGTATTATGGTCATAAATGAAGTCGGCGCCGGATTGGGTACAGTCCAGGTTTGTGAAGAACCGAGCAGTACGCCTGCCTGGCTGAACACATCGATCTGGAAGGGCTGAATCGTTGCACCTGCATTATTCCACCACAAAACGTCGAAGGATTGGACAGCCCCGGTAACTGAAGCAGCCAGCGGGAATAAATTACCTGCCCACTCAGTATACCCAGGATTAAAGTAAAGACCATCTTCCATCGTACCGTCGTCATAGAGGAAGCACATCACCTGTCCACTCGGCCCGCACTTCGGCGGATCCCATGTCAGGTTAATGGTGTCATGGCTTTGAGTATTGTTAAGGGAAATTGGTCTGCTACATACACCATATACATGAACGTTGTCAATAAACCAATTAATGATATGTTGTGAGCTGTTACCGTTTGCACGGAATCTCACTTGCAGCCCTTGACCCTTTGCCCCTGAGATATCGATATGCTTGGAAGACCAGTTAATGGAACCGGCGTGGTTTGTCAATTCTGCTTTATTGTTCCATTTGTTGGCCCACATTACGTCAATATCCATCTTTTCACTGCCACTGGTATCACGACTGTCGAGCTTATAGTCAAAGTCCAGATATATTGCTGCGCATGTCCATGCACTTGCATCGATCCATGTGGTCGTCAGTGAGGAAGTATAGTTAGTCAGGATCGGCTGCCATGTAAAGTCAGCTGATGGTGCCGGGTTGCCAAGCATTGTGTTGTATGACCAGTTACTGCCATTTGTCCATAAATTGTATCCTAATGAACCGCCATCCCATGGTTCGAAGAATGGTAATGGATAACCATATACCAAATCAAGACATACGGGTCCTGGTGTTTCACCCAGTGATTCACCAAATTGTCCGGCGAATCCGTATACCGTCAGGTCATATTTTGCCTTAACATCGAAGCATTGATGTCCCGGATTCAGATTGAACATATAAGTGCTTAATGAATCAGGGCCTGGGACATATTTAGGAGGGTTAATATCGCTACCTCCAATGTTCTGGTATGCATTATAACCGACTAACCCTGTTGCCGATGGACTGTAAGGAGTTGTTATCGAATAGTCATGGGAATCAACAGAAGCTAACGGACTTTGTGACACTGGCACTGCTATACCAGGTGCAATAGGAGTGGTACTTAGAATCAGCTCAGGATCCGGTTCAGGACCGAGTGTGACCAGGTTGTCCGCGCCAATTACAAATGCACAGGCACGTACCGTCCATACACACGCCCCGTAACCTAATGCGCTTGCATTATTCCATGTTGTTCCGTCATACCACATCCCAACACCCGAATTTACATAAGGACCGTTCTGGTCCATTCCCAGAAAGTGGGTGGCGCCGCTAAAGTTACTCCACTTGACCATGCCATAGAACTGACCGGTGAACGGTATCGGATTGGTCAGTGTTACCGTCATAAAGGTAGAAGGCGCCGGATTGGGTACCGTGAAGGTTTGTGAAGATCCTATCAAAACACCCGCAAGATTGAATACATCGATCTGGAAAGGCTGAATCGTTGCACCTGCATTATTCCACCACAACAGATTGAAGGATGTAATTTGCCCGGAATAGCCTGTGTTTATGATAAATTTATTACCTGCCCACTCAGTATACCCGGGATTAAAGTAAAGACCATTTTCCATCGTGCCGTCATCATAGATGAAACACATATTCTGGCCCGCCTGACACTGTGGTTTTGTCCAGGTCAGGTAAGCAGCATTCGTCTGCGCTGTGGCCGTCAGATTGGTAACAGGACAGAGGAAATGGGATACAAAGGTCGTGCAGACCTTGGCCGAATAACCACTGCCATAGATGGCTGCAACACATGCCTGGAACGTAGCTCCATAGAGCAACTGTCCGGGTGGAATAAAATAGAACGTATCCGTTGTAAATCCGCTAATAGCATTGTTCAGGTAGAAATCATATCCGAGAAGACATGGATCATGCCCTGATGGAGCTTCGGCTGTAACTGAAATATTATCAATATTCCAGTAATAGATATCCAAACTATTGCCTCCGGCAGCATGGAAACGGATCTGGAAAGTGCTGTTTGTCATCGAGGAAATATCGAGATGTTCGGTTGTCCATGCAATGTTTGAGTTATTGGTATAGGTTTTCAGTGGAACCCATGTAGTACCATTCCACAACTCTACAGCCATCGTATTCACAGTGGTCGTACCAACGTTGTACAGGTAGATATCATAGTTCAGCTTCATCACTGGTGAATGCAAACCTGTCAAGACTTTGCTCGTCAGGTATCCGTTATAATTGATTGCCTGGGGCAGCTCGTAGAACTCGGCAGACGGGGATGGATTCCCAAAGGCGGCGACCATCCAGTTTGCGGCGGCGTCTCCTGAAATCGTCCATCCATTTGTCGTAAAGTTACCGCTATTCCAATTTTCCGCAAGAATTGGTACGGCATATTGAGGCGGTCTCCATCGTCCCACCGCGGTATCGGAATACAAAATCAAACCCGGAGGTGTCGGAGGAGGAGTCTTGATCTCCAGTACCGTTGCGCCGAGTGTCATATCGCCCATGATGGTAATATTGGTTTGGGTAAAATTGCCATATTGGAAATCAGTTACCACCAGATCATAGACGCCTTTGTAGATATTGGCAAAATGAACAATACCGGAGGTGTCCGTTACCTTGACGTAGATAGAGTCGTAGGTCGGAGGAGGTGTTCCCGGGTTGTGACGATTCAGTGT
>CAIYUC010000029.1 GCA_903929315.1 uncultured Bacteroidales bacterium | reverse complement strand
TTGAAATTCATTTTGTTCAATTTTTCCCTTATAAACTTCAGTTTTATAAACGGAACATGAAGTAAAAAGTAAAGAAATCAGTAAAAATGTAATCAATATTTGTTTATTCTGTTCCATGTTTTCATTTGCCTTGCCGCCAACGTTTGGCGTGCACCTGCAACAAACAATGACCTTCGAGAAGAAGCCCCGTTGTTGGTTTTGTTGCAGGTGAACGCATGTTATGCGGTGTTAATTTTAATCT
Source organism: uncultured Bacteroidales bacterium (assembly GCA_903929315.1). Taxonomy (GTDB): domain Bacteria; phylum Bacteroidota; class Bacteroidia; order Bacteroidales; family FEN-979; genus CAIYUC01. The sequence goes on along the minus strand of CAIYUC010000029.1, from coordinate 2,706 downwards.
TTTTTATGGACTCAAATACTTTGCGCTTTTTATCCATCTCTTCTTCAATATCAAAATCATTTTGAAGTCCCAGCCAGAATTTTGCAGAATTTCCAAAATAATTGCTCAACCGGATCGCAGTATCAGCTGTGATTCTTCTATTCCCTTTTATGATCTCGCTGACCCTGGTCTGGGAAATTCCAATATCTAATGATAACCGATAAGCAGTTATTTGCATCGGCAAAAGAAATTCTTCAGCAAGGACTTCACCAGGATGTATGTTCTTAAGTTTATACATATCAAAGAAAATTAATGATAATCAATAATTTCAACTTCCTGAGAATGACCTTCAATCCATTTAAAGATAATTCTCCATTGATCGTTTATCCGGATACTATGATAAGCCTTTAATTTTCCACCTAATCGTTCGAGCCTGTTGGAAGGTGGAATCATTAAATCTTTAAGATCTACAGAGTTGTTGAGCATCCTGAGTTTTCTTCTGGTTATTTGTTGAATTTCTGGAGGAAGTTTATGAGAAGCAATTCCATTCCATATTTTTTCAGTTTCCTTAGAGCCAAAAGATTTTATCATGGTTACGTATTACGATACTAACGCCAAAGGTAAGTATATTTTCTTCAATCTCAACAAAATTTTTAAAATTAATACCGCATAACGCCCCGCCGGCAGCCGCAGTGAGGGTTTTACTTGTTTTATGTTTACCTTTCCTATATCATTTGAAGGTTTGGTGAATGCTAACCACCGGAAACCGCCCGCATTGTCGGCTGACGGCTCGTTAGCGGCAACCTTAATATTTTTATAAATCCGCTTTGTAAAAGGTATACATTCATCCATTACAATTACTTTAATACGACAGACCAACATCATCCCCTTTTTTAGGTTTATTCCACGGTACACAATAAATCAACCGGGCTTTTCCGGTTGAATCGTAAAAAGCAATTACTTTTCCCTTTCCGATCAGCTCTGACCTTTCATATAATTGAGTCATATTTACATTACCCCAATCGCCATTTGCAAGATTCTTTTTCAAAGTTTTATACTTGCTCAATGCCTTTTCAAGTTTCAAATGATCAGCTGGAGCATTTTTATAATAATCAATTTCCCTTTTAACATCTTCAATATGTTGAATTAAACGCTCTTTCCCAAAATACGATCTGTAAATGTCAATTATGGCGCCCTTTTGTAATTTTGAATCCGACTTAAATTGAAATAAAACAATGCTGTCATTACAATCCAGGACATTTCCGGAAATATCTGATTTGTTTGCGGGTTTAAGCCAAAGGTCCTTAAGGTGATTTCGAAAGGTATTAACAATATCAGAGTCTAAGGTGTCTGAAAAAGCAAAACCACCATCTCTTCTCTTTGAGTATGAAGTGGAATCATCAAAATAAAGCCAAAGAAAAGGAATAATTCTTGAGCCATTTTTATTCATATCTGCAGCAATGTAAAGCATCCCCGCAAATTTTAAAGAGTCAAGTAAATGCCTGTTTATCGCACCCCGGCTTTGTTTGAAAAGTTTTCCGTTTTTTTCGAAAAGTTCGGTCAGATCTGAATCTGTTAAAACGGAATCAGGATAAAAAACGTTAATGATTTGTGCAAGCAAGTTCTCCTGGAGTATTTTGGTATCAACAAAGAGTTTCCCGTTTTCATTTTGAATAACCGAGGAATTATTTAGTGAGCCATCAATATACTCAGCAATCCCTGAAAAGTCAAAATGGACATAATAGGAATATCTTTGTTGGGGTTCAATTTGATTTTTACTTTTTACAAAATCAGAAATTCTGAAAAAGAGCAATGTGAGTATTGAGGCTAAAAACAGTACCGATAAAGACCATATAATTAATTTCTTTCGTTTTTTGTGCTTGAAAATTTCCGGCATTATAGAGTGACCACTTTCTTTCGCATAGAACCCAAATACATCCACTTTTTCTTCTATACCTTTTAATCTTGCCTTGCCATAAGAAATAAAGCCAATATTAAGTTCATTGTGATCTTTGAGCCAGCCAGATACGTTATCCCAAATAGATTGAGAAGTAAGCACCTGACCCCCAGGTGAAATTGACATTATACGTGCAGCCTTGTTGACATGTCTTCCAAAAATATCCATGGATATATTGTTCTCAACAGCAACCTGACCGAGATTTATACCTATTCTTACTGTGAGGGTATAATTTTTACAGGTTAGATTTTGTTTATTTGAATTGATGGTCCGTTGAAACTCAATTGCGCGTAAAACTGCAGTTGAAGGTTCAGCAAAAACACATAGAAATGAATCACCTATTTCCTTAATGATTATTCCGGCATTATCACGGGTCATGATCGTGGTAAAAAGTTCATCATGAATATGTTTCAGCTGTAAATAACTTTGTTCACCCAACGATTCAGTGGCAAGTGTTGAATTAACGATGTCAGAAAATAAAATTGAAAGTATAGCAGTATTTTTAGATTTCCGAAATTCTTCAATCCGTTGTATCTCATCTGGCTCTAAAGGTCTCATTGAATTATTGTTTTCCTTTTCCATATAATGGATTCTTTTTCCTATTTGTTTTGATTCCCTTCAGATTGCCGCTAACGTTTGGTGTGCAGCTGCAGGCCCGCTCTTGCGGGATTGTAGCTGAACACATGTTAGCGGGTGTTTTGTTAATTTCCATATTTCAGAAGTCCCAAAATTCTTTTGTTATAATAGATCCTGTGGCTTGTTTTAAACCA
>CAIYUC010000028.1 GCA_903929315.1 uncultured Bacteroidales bacterium | reverse complement strand
TTTCGAACTTCAGAAGCAAATCGTTGAATATTTTCATAGACTCATTATCTTTGATTCGAAATTACTGGGAACTTTCTTCATATATCCTATCAAACCTCAGTATTTATTAACAATTTGAGTTTAAAGACAGACTCTAATTAATTGTTAATAACTTTCTTTAAATAAGAATTAAATCCCTGTTAATCAGTTTATAATATTTTCATTTAAAGAGTAATCTGTACTCCAAAACGCTTATTTAGTAGTGGAATGTGGAAAGCAACTTTTTATTAAAACCGACGAGAGAAAAGGAATACCGAAATTATCTAATACGCAATTCCGTTTTTGGATGATTAATGATGAAATATTCAGGTTCGATAAGCGCTATAAATATAAGGTTATGCGATCTTACTTGTTCCAACAGTATATAAGTCTCGCCATTCGGTATTATAGACGATCTTCTCTTTGATCTTTTCAATATCATCTTGAGTGAGATTAGTCCAACTAGCAAGATTATAGTTCTGGATACTACGCATAAGACAATTCAGATCCAGGAGTTGTGCAGCACGCCGTTTCAGGAAGATATCCGATCGCTGATACTGATCAATGAAATCATCGACCAGCACCGTTAAGGCATACTGCGACTCAATACAGAGTTCGTCAAGTTCTAATTGGGTTATCGGGATCATACATCAAGGACTATTACACCTATCGCTGCAAAAGAATCCATATTTGGAATGACAGTTACAAAGTTTCCCGGACTGACGGCTATTACATCTTTGCCATTGATTTGTTTTTCTCCCATGGCAGATAAGTTGAAATTATATGAAGAACTCAGGTTTATGATAGTGACTTCACCTTTTACAGGAACCGAATGAAGTGACAAAAAAAGCAATTGAAGAAGCCAGACAAAAAAAAGGCACAAAAGGAAGGAATAAAGCCGATTTTTTTACAAGACTAAAAACATAATACGTGTTTAATCCTTTATTTACAAAACAATACTCTCCCCATTAATGATTTGACTTCCGTGATAGAAAACCTTATGATGAATACTTATTTAACCACTATGAACACTATGAAAGCACTATGGTCACAAAGAAAAAATTCATTTTGGGCTTTGTGTAACCCTTTGTGAACATTGTGGTTAATGGCCTTGGCGTCTTTGCGTCTTTGCGGTGAAATCCTTTCCAATCCGGCAATTCAGATAAAAAATCAGTTTTTATACTGCATCTTAATGAAAATGCGAAGCAATTTTCTTTTAGATGCAGTTATGCTGAGCGGAACAGAAGCTGATTATTCGCGAACCTGTTCCGTCGAAGTATACATTCCAGACCGGTTCAGAAGATAATATGTCATTCTCAACCGCGAAAATTTTTACTTTTGCCTCAAATCCCACCCGTGACAAAAAATAATTCCATTGTCATTCACCATGCAGCTGAAAATAACCTTCGTTCGGTCAGCCTGGAAATTCCAAAAAACAAGCTGATCGTGGTTACGGGGGTTTCTGGTTCGGGAAAATCATCTCTTCTTTTTGATGTAATTTACCGGGAGGCAGAGAGCAGATATTTCGGATCGCTTTCCCACCATGCACAACAATTTCTGGGGAAGATGAAGCGTCCTGATGTGGAGAAGATTGAAGGACTTTCCCCAGCCATTACCGTCGATCAGAAACCGGTACAAAAGAATCCAAGGTCGACCGTCGGAACCATCACAGAGATCTATGATTATCTCCGGTTACTCTATGCCAGAGTTGGAAAACTCAGCTCAGAAACTCACCCCCAAGCCCAAATCCCCCCCCCTCTCTTCCTTCAAGAGAGGGGGTCGGGGGGTGAGTTCTTGGGTGAGTTTTTTAAAATCGACCGTAATCTTTTTTCCTTTAATTCACCGGCCGGAGCTTGTCCGAATTGCAAGGGGCTGGGTGTTGAAGACCGGTTAGACCCCGATTTACTGATCGCCGATGAAAACAAATCACTGCGCGAAAGAGCGCTTGTCATTACTGCTCCCAACGGTTACATCATCTATTCACAGGTAACGCTCGATGTTCTTGACCAGGTTTGCCGGGCCGAAGATTTCACTATTGATATCCCCTGGAAAGATTTAACCCCTCAGCAGAAACACATTATTTTATATGGAAGCAATAAGATCGAAATTCCTTTCGGGAAACATACGCTCGAATCGAGGATGCGTTGGAGCGGCATCACTGCAAAACCTCGTGAATTTGGATACTATAAAGGTATTCTGCCGATCATGGAAACCATCCTTAAACGGGAACGAAACAAAAATATCCTGCGTTTTGTGAGGACGAGTCCATGCCATGTCTGCGGAGGTGCCCGATTAAATGAGAAGGCGCTTTCTATCACCGTTAATGGATTGAATATATCACAGTTAGCAGCAATGCAATTGGATCAGCTCCAGTATGTAGTCAACAACTTCGTTTTTTCGGAAAAAGAAAAACCTGTTGCTGTTCCTATTCAATACCGGATCAACAAACGAATCGATCTGTTAAAAAAACTTGGGGTAGGTTACCTTTCGCCTGACCGCGAATCCGGAACATTATCCGCCGGTGAAGGACAGCGGCTGAAACTGGCGAACCTGGCCGGGACAGGATTGACGGGTCTCCTTTACCTTTTTGACGAGCCCTCTGTCGGGTTACATCCCCGTGATACTGAAAAGCTGCTGGAAGTGCTGAAAAACCTCCGGAACAATGGCAATACCGTTATCGTGGCAGAGCATGAAGAAGAATTCATCCGCCATGCTGATTGGCTTGTTGACATCGGACCGGGAGCAGGGATCGACGGTGGCCGTGTTCTCCTGAATATGCCTGTAAGCGATATTGAAAATCTGGCCGAAAAGGAAATCAGGGAAAACAAGACACTTGCTTATTTCAAAGGTTTCGAGAAGATTGAAATACCTCAATGCAGACGTTCCGGAGCCGGTTTTCTGGAGATCAGGGGAGCACGGGCACATAACCTGAAACAGATTGATGCAAAATTCAAGCTGGAAGCGTTGAACGTTGTGACAGGTGTTTCAGGGGCAGGAAAATCAACCCTGACAAATGATATTTTAGGAAAATTCCTCCGGAAACAATTGCATCATGCCATTGAAACACCAGGAAACTACCAATCTATCATCGGTTGGGAGAGCATCTCCAAAGTCATCACGATCGATCAGGCTCCTATTGGACGAACGCCCCGGAGCAATCCTGCCACCTATACCGGACTGTCTGATCATATCCGTGATCTTTTCGCTGAACAACCCCTTGCTAAGGAGAAAGGATTTGATAAAAGCCGGTTTTCCTTCAATGTTCCGGGTGGACGCTGTGAACACTGTGAGGGAGCAGGTTATATTGAAATCGGGATGCATTTCATGGGAAACGTGGAGATACTGTGTGAACAATGCGAAGGAAAGCGTTTTAACGATGAAACGCTGGAGGTGAAATACAATGGAAAAAATATTTTCGAAGTACTCGAAATGTCAATCCGCGAGGCGATCGTATTTTTTACAAATCATTCCCGTATTCAGCATTTTCTGAAAACCCTTTCAGATCTTGGCCTTGGATACCTGAAACTGGGTCAACGTTCATCCACCTTAAGCGGAGGTGAAGCCCAGCGGATCAAGCTTGCAACTGAGCTCGCAAAACCACCATCCTTTCATACACTTTATATCCTGGATGAACCAACTACCGGTCTGCACCAGGCTGACGTGAACAATTTATTGAACGCCTTAAATGCCATTGTCGAAAACCACCATACCGTTGTTTTGGTCGAACATCATCTTGGCCTTATTTCAGCATCCGACCATGTCATCGACCTGGGACCGGAAAGCGGGAATGAAGGAGGAACAATCGTGGCAACAGGTACCCCCGAGGAAATCATTAATTGCCGGGAATCCTACACAGGACAAGCATTAAAAAAGTATCTGGCACCAGGCACCAGGCACCAAGCACCAGGCATTAGTTATCAGACATCCAGCATCAAGTATCCAGCATCCAGCATCTCTTTCTTAAACGTCACCACCAACAACCTCAGGAACATCGATGTTGTTATTCCCCACAATCAACTTACCGTCATTACCGGTGTTTCCGGCAGTGGCAAGTCTTCTTTTGCCTTTGAAACCCTGTTCGCTGAAGCACAGAACCGTTTTATGGAGAGTTTCTCCACCTATGCCAGGATGCAGATAGGAATGAAAGAAAAACCCGATTTTGATGAAGTCTCAGGCCTCACTCCTGCCCTTGCTGTCGGTCAGGGGACAATTATTGGTAATGCCCGCTCGACAGTGGGCACCATCACCGGGATTTATGATCTGTACCGTTTATTATACTCACGGGTTGGGAAAAAGGAACAAGTTACAGCGCCGGTACTTTCCTCTCTTTTTTCTTTTAACCACCAGCATGGCGCATGTCCTCAATGCGACGGCCTTGGCAGGATCACTGTTTGTGACCCGGATAAGCTGATCACAAATCCGGAAAGATCGATCCTGGAGGGGGCAATGGATGGGACCAAAACCGGTAAATTCTATGGCGATCCCCATGGACAATATATCGCAACATTGAAAGCTGTCGCACAAAAATTCCAAATGGATATCTCAAAGCCATGGTCCGGCCTGGAACAAAAGGTTAAAGAAATTGTGTTCTTTGGAACAGGCAAGGAGCAATATGAAGTTACCTGGGAATATAAAAGGGATGAACGCCAGGGTGAACACAAGTTCAAAGGACAATGGCCTGGGTTTTTCGGGCTTGTAAAGGACGAATACGACCGGAAACATGCGGATCACAGAGGACAGGGAATGCTGTCCGTTATGAAACATCAATATTGTCCATCATGTTCAGGAAGCCGTCTCAAAAAAGAAGCTTTATCCTATAAAATATCAGGTAAAAACATTGCGGAATTATCCTCACTTTCCGTTCCTGATTCGTTGGAATTTATGAATAATCTTGAAACCGGGTTGGAACTTTCTTTACGGCGGATTGCAGCTCCTTTATTACCGGAGATCAAGCAGCGGCTGGAGGTGCTTTCAGGACTGGGATTAGCTTACCTTTCAATGGATCGTATTTCTTCCACTTTGTCATCGGGAGAGGCGCACCGTATCAAACTGGCAGGTCAGATCCAGACCGGCCTTACAGGGTTAACGTATATTCTCGATGAACCTACGGTGGGATTGCATCCTTCCGATATAACAAAACTGATCAAGGTGATCCGTCTTTTACAGAAATCAGACAATACCATCGTCATTGTTGAACACGACCGTGATGTCATCCTCTCTGCGGATAATGTGATCGACCTGGGGCCAGGAGCAGGAAAGCAGGGCGGAAAAATCGTGGCACAGGGAACGCCGGTTGAGTTAATGAAGAATCCTGATTCAGCCACCGGACGATTTTTAGCCGGAAGAACCGCTGTTCCTGCAAGCAAAAAACGGTCATTGAATGAGGGTTTGGTGATCCGGAAAGCCTGGGCAAATAATCTTAAAGGTTTCGACATCGATCTTCCATCCGGCGGTATTATTGCTATTACCGGAGTTTCTGGCAGCGGGAAATCGAGCCTTGTGGATGATATCATTTATCAATCCTGGAAAAACAACAGGCCCGAAGGATGTGAGTCGATTTCAGGTTTCAACCGTTTTCAACGTGTTATTTCCATTCAACAGAGATCACCTTTTACCGGATCCACAGGAACACCCGTTACATTCACCGGGATATTCGATGTTATACGGGATCTGTTTGCAAAATCAGAGGATGCGACGCAGTTGAATTTCGGGAAAAATCATTTTTCTTATGTGAATAAGGAAGGAAGATGCAATACCTGCCAGGGAATGGGCAGGATCAGGATCAGCATGGATTTTATGTCCGACGTATGGGTAGTTTGCGAAGATTGTAAAGGGAAGCGTTACAATAATGAAGTTCTTGCTTGCCGGTACCGGGGGCAAAGCATCTCCGATATCCTTGAAATGACAGGATCAGAAGCGGCATTATTCTTCATTGAAAATGAATCTCTTTCCGGTCAATTTAACATGTTGGAGAAAGTAGGGATTGGTTATCTCCAGCTTGGTCAAAGTCTGGATTCTCTTTCCGGTGGCGAATCGCAACGTCTTGTTTTAGCTTCGGAATTAATGAAACCGGCAAAAGGCAATTCTTTATATCTTTTTGAAGAACCTGCTACCGGACTTCATTTCAGCGATATTATATATTTGCTTGAACTTTTTCATCAGTTGGCAGACCGGGGAAATACTTTAATCATCATTGAACATGACATGGAAATCATTGCCAATGCCGATTGGATCATTGATCTGGGACCGGAAGGCGGTGATAAAGGTGGCTCTGTCATTGCTCAGGGCCGGTTAGCAGATATTATCAACAATGAAAACTCTCTGACAGGAAAATTTCTCAAATCGAACCTTATTATAAACTGAAATATGAATAATCCCGCACTAATCTATGCAATTATCTTTATTAATATTGCCTGCCTGCTTTATACAATCGGAGTGTGGGCAGAAAAACTTCAGCACAGGTTAAAATGGTGGCATACATTCTTTTTCTGGTCAGGATTTATCTGTGATACCATCGGCACTACAGCAATGAGTTTGGTTTCCGGTTCTCTGATCAAGTTCAATTTTCATGGCATGACCGGGCTTACGGCCATTCTCCTGATGCTTTTCCATGCGATCTGGGCTACGATTGTGCTGCTAAAAAATGACGAGAAAATGATCCTGAAGTTTCACCGGTTCAGTCTTGTTGTCTGGATAATCTGGCTAATACCGATGGCCAGCGGAATTATCTTCGGGGCTACACGGTAATAATTCAGAATGCAGAATGCAGAAATATGACTGCAGAATTACACAGGGTTTCACAGAGGATTTACTAAGAACTACAGAGCAATTTTATGACTTTGTCACTTTGTGACTCTGTGACTTTGTGACTTATTACCTTTCTGACTAAGATATAGCCAGCTATATATGTAAATTGCTTAAAATTAATTTTACGGATTCGGAATCCAGACGGGTTTTTGTAGTAATTTGGTACCTTTAAATTTAAGCCGTTATATAAATAATTATCATCCATGAAGACAATCTTTTCCCTTATTACCCTTTTGATCATCTTCTCTAATGCTTTATTTGCACAAAATGATGCTTCAAAACCAATCGTTTAATTGCCGGTTTATTTTGACATTTCGCCACCTCTGCGTGACATGGCTAAAAATCCAATGCTTCATGCTGACAATTCCTGGAAAGATGGTATCGTAAAGAACCACTTTAATGCCAGGAAGAATCAAAACAAAATGACTTTTCCACTGAATTATGTTGATCCTGCTATCCAGAATTATAATGGACCTATGGTTGTTTCTGACACGACGATCCAGAATTTCGATGGGAACTCGAATACACAGTGGTACGATCCTCCGGATACTTATGGCGATGTCGGACCCAATCATTATTTTCAGGTTGTCAATTGTCATTATTCAATCTACAGTAAAACCGGTTCATTGCTCCTTGGGCCTTTATTGACCAGCACCATCTGGTCCGGGATGCCGAATAACTCAAATGATGGCGACGCAGTGGTTCTCTATGATGAGAATGCGAACCGCTGGTTAATCAGCCAGTTTTCCTTAGCGAACTGTCCAACCGGCCCTTAATTACCAGATGATCGCAGTTTCGCAGACCGCGGATCCGACAGCAACTCCACATTCGGTAATTACCTGCAGTTGCCAGTGAACACATTTAACGACAATCTTTCCGGAATCCCCCAGAAAGGAACTTCCAGACTCGCGGATGCTATTGCCGACCGGGTGATGTACCGGCTCCAGTTCCGCGTATTTAACGGCCATTGGTCAATGGTTGCAAATCATACGGTGAATGCTGGTTCAAATGTCGGCGGTATCCGCTGGTATGAATTGAGAAAGACCACGGGCGCCTGATCCATTTACCAGCAATCCACTTACTCGCCCGATGCAAATTCACGATGGATGGGAAGTATTGCTATGGATACTGCAGGAAATATGGCCCTTGGTTATTCCATTTCGAGCAGTAATATGTATTCTTCAATAGCCTGGTCAACCTCAGGAAGCGGAACTTTCAGCAGTACAACTACATTGAATACTATCTATTATCCAAGCACCGCTGATAAAACTACCGGGAATGTAAACCTCACGGTTACGGTATGGCCTCTGTCTCCTTGCGTGAACTCCGTATCAAGTACGACACACATTCTTTTCTCTCCATGCACAGGGATTCCGGAAGCTGCTTCCGAAGTTTTTGGCTTCACATTAGCTCCGAATCCATCTCCTGGTAATTTCACCCTGACTGTTAATGGAGTTAAGAATCAAGGAATGACCATCACTATTTTTGATGCTCAAAGCAGGACGAATTATTTCGAAAAGCTGACAAATACTGAGAAAACCTATCAACATCAATTTGATTTCTCAGCTTATGCAAAAGGTATATACTTTGTGAAGGTTCAGACCGATAAGCAGGTAAAGACTGAAAAATTGGTGGTTCAATAATGTGAGATGTGAGATGTGAGATGTAAAATGTGAGATGATTACTGATCACCCGTCACCAGTCACCGATCATCAGATTTACCGGTAAACATCTTATTATATTTCTTACAGATTACCTGGGCCAGATCGCGGGATGTCTTTATAACAACCGGTAATCCACCTCCGGGGATAGACCAGTGGCTGGCAAAATAAAAGTTCTCTAACCCAGGCAATTCCAAATCCACGGGTGAATTGGCCATTATATTTTTTCCCGGCAACCAACCTTGTGTACTGCCTTTCCAATTATTGGTGAACCTGAAGAAAGTTGCAGGAGTAGCAACGTCTACTATTTCAACCTTCTCTTTGATATCCCCGAGTTTTTTCTCCAATATTTCAATCACTCTGAATGCAAAGTCAGCTTTACATTTATTGTAATGATCCCTGTCCGAGTGATGCAGATCTATCCAATAGTCACCATTCCGGGTATAAAAACTTACGGATACCACAGTTTTACCTTCCGGAGCCAGGGTCGGGTCAAAATTATAAATCTGCACTTCAACCCTTGAATACCGGGTTCCATCAGGCGAAACCAAATCATTATCCAATGGAAACCGAAAAAAATGGGACTGTTCCTTAAATGTGCGGGAAATCCCCAATGAAATCAACACAATCGAATAATAAACCTGCAGTATCTTCTCTTTGCTCAGTTCCAGGATCACCCTGTTTACATATTTTCCATTGAGCAGGGTAAATACGGTAGAATACCAGTCACCTGCGGAAATAGTAATATCCGAGCCTATTTCCCTGCCATCTTCAAGCAAAATCCCTGTAGTAACATCATTTTCCGTGATGATTTGTTTCACTCCTGACTGATATTGTATCAACCCTCCCAGGGACAGGTATTTTTCCTCAATTTTTTTTGCAAAAAGAAGAGACCCGCCGACCGGATAACCTGTTCCCTTTTTATCAAAAAATGCCAAAGGAATTGTAATGATCAGCAATGGCATCTCTTCTCCATCAAAAAGCAATTGGAATGTTTCCTTCAGGAATGGATCCTGAAACTTTCGGGCAAAACTGTAATTCGTAGTATTTTTCCATTTCAGCATAAACAAGAGTAAAGGCAAATATTTTATCATCCCTATTTTCTGCTTCAAGGACAATACCTTCAGACTTGTTTCAATCATAGGAGGAATTTCATATTTCTGGATCTTTCTCATCGACCGGATGAGTTTTTTAATGAGGATGTGGTCCCGGGGAGCAAGATCTGTCATATACTTTTCCAGTATTTCCAGGTCAGTGTACAGGTGAAAGACCTTATCTCCAAATTTGTCAGGATTGTCTTTCACTTCAATATCCACACGCACATCATGATTGATAAACCGGATCGAATCCATATCGATAAGTTCCGACCACAATTTATAAAACGGGCTGCTTTGATTGGATCCCAACAGCCAATGGAGACACCCGTCGAAAGTATATTCACCTGCCTTCCAACTGGTGCATAAACCGCCTGGTTTCGATTGCTTTTCAAAGATCTCGGTCTCAAAACCATTCATTTGCAGGTAACACCCTGCGGTCAGTCCTGAAATGCCCGCTCCGATTATGTTGATCTTCATTTATTCTTAATTCAGTGATTTTTAAAGAAGTGACAGAGTAACAAATTGACAAAGTGACCAAGCCAGGCTAAAGACTGCAGACTGCGAACTTAATGGGCGATGGAGAGTTTAAGCCACATTGAAGTATCTTCAAACATTCCTTGCCGGGGGCTTTTGCCTGGTTCTCCTCCTTCGTCCCTGTTTCCTTCCTGATGGCCATGGCCATGGCCTCCACCTCCATATCTGCCTCCCATTCCGCCGCCGCCTTCATGGTTTTCCATTCCACTTTCGTGAGAATTCTCTCCTTCCTGCATCTTGGGTTGCTCTAACCCTTTTATTATGAACCCTACAGATAAAGGTTCTGCTTTGGTCAGATCAGATTTAAAATCAGAGAGAGGTATTTTTGCTTCGTAAATAAGAATATTTGTTGAATCAAGTTTAATAACAGTCTGCACACCCGTTCTATTGGTAACATTACTCAACAGACCATTTATCCCATCTTTGAAGCCGGTTAATTCCATGTCTTTCGCCTGAAGAAGGAACAATAGCTTGAGCTGTTTAATCCCGTTAGGATCTCCTGAACGTTCACCCATCTTGCTCCCCGGATTCAACGTTGTACTCAGTGGGTACCGGATCCCGCAAACTTCAGTCTTTTTACCTGCCGGATCAATCCATACTTCCATCCCTCCTCTCAGCAGTTTTATCTGCTGGTTATCATCAAAAACTTTGAGGCATAGGTAAAGATTATTGCTATCATTGACGACGGCATATCTAATCTTCGCATCAGGATTAAGAAAGAAAAGGGAATCAGCCCATTCATTTGCTTTACCATCAATTATAATATGGCTTCTGTAAATTGAGGGATATTTTTTTCCTTTTTCCTTCTTGGAAACTGAATGACTCCAGGCAATGATTGGTATAACCATTAAAGCCGTGAGGACGACCGGAATAAAAATTCGCTTCATGAGATTTGAATGATTGATCAATAATAGTAAAGAACGTCCTGTTTTATTGAAAAGTATTTAATCAACCCACCACTACTCGCTAATAATTCTGACTTCCGTCCTCCTGTTCTCCTGCCGTCCATCGTCCGTATCATTAGAGGCAACAGGCTGAGTCTCTCCATATCCCTTTGCCATTACCCTTTTTTCGCTGATCCCGTGCCGGATAAGATAATCTCTCACTGCATTGGCCCTGTCGTTTGAGAGAACCCGATTCGATTCTGCAGAACCGATGTTATCCGTATGTCCTGCGATCTCTATGGTCAAGCGGGGCTTCAGTTTCATTACTTCTACCAGTTCATCCAACGAGCCAGACGATTCTTTTCTCAAGGTAGCTCTACCTGTATCAAAAAACACATTTTTCAGCGTATAGACCTTTGGAGGATCGTATTTCAGGGTGTATGTGAATGTCAATTTACTTTCTCCCACCGGAACATCGATTTGCTTATAGCTCACCTGTTCACTGATACTTTTATACTTAACATCGTATTTATCCCCTTTGGGAAGCAACAGAGAACATTTCCCATCACGATTTGTAGTGCAGGAAAATATATTCTTCGTTTTTACACTGTTAAAGGATATGATCTCTCCTTCCCTGGGAGTTCCGTTTTTGCTGATGACGATTACGTTGACCAATGCTTCTTTTTCCGTGGGTTTCAGATCCTGGGAGCCCAGGAATGACGGGAGTGTAATAAATAACGACAGGATCGTGATCAGCAGAAGATAAGATTGTGATTTGACAGTTGTATTCATAATTAAAAATTTTCATAAAAGTAAACAAAATGAATGCAGAAATGCAAAATGCAGAATTCAAAAAAACTTCAGGCTGCTGGCTGCTGGCTTCAGGTTCAATCCGTAATTTTTTTCAGTTAATACGTTTTAAAGTCTCGCTTGCCATAACTTTTTCTGCCTTTGCAGCAGAAGTTATCTGCTCCGGGCATATCCATATTTACTTGTTATTTCCGGCACTGGGCATATTTCTGCTTGCAAGCGGTGCTTCCGCGGCTTCATTGTTACTCCTGTCTGCTATTGACCGGCAAGGGGATTCATTGATCTTACAGTTATTGTCCTCAATCTCTCTCTTCTCCTGTTGGTTATTTTCCAATTTTTCATTTCAGGATCCATCCGTTACAGGATACTTTTCGCATCGGTAAATTTCTTTATGCTGTTTGTACTTTTTTTACTGACTATTGAAAGAATCATAAATTGAATTTTCCCAATTCATTCATCTGGGACTCTTCTTTGGTCTTTAAGGGTTGATTAAAAAGTCAAAATTTCTTTAAAACCGCAGAGGCGCAGAGAATTTAATATCAATAAATTATTTCTTTTCGTCTCTGCGTCTCCGCGGTTAATATCTTTTGCATTTTGTGTTGTAAAAAAGATATAGCAAATCCGACGTATTAAGCTAAATACTGTCTAATTATTCCCTAATTTTACTCTCTGAATTGTTTATCAACACCATTCCCATGAAAAAATTGATTCTTTTTTGCCTCCTGGCGTGTTTCCTGAGTTTTACCGGAAAAGCACAGACAACAAAAATTTCCCCTCCTGCCGTTAGAGACACTTCAAATTATCCTTACTGGATTGAAATGATGCAGGATCCCACCGTGAATTTTTTTAAAGTACAACGGGCATTTGAAACCTACTGGAAAGACCGCAAGATCACTAAAGGATGTGGTTGGAAACCTTTTAAACGATGGGAATACATGATGCAATGGAGAGTACTTCCAAACGGTGACCGTCCTGCTGCTGACC
The DNA here is from genome assembly GCA_903929315.1 of uncultured Bacteroidales bacterium. Taxonomy (GTDB): domain Bacteria; phylum Bacteroidota; class Bacteroidia; order Bacteroidales; family FEN-979; genus CAIYUC01. The sequence continues at coordinate 7,178 of CAIYUC010000028.1, read as the reverse complement.
TGACCTATACGGCATACAAAGAATATAGTAAAAGCGTCCTCACTTCCAATGGGAACTGGGTTTCTCTTGGCCCGTCGCAGATACCTTCCCCTGGACCGGCCGGTTATGAAGGACTTGGCAGGATCAATGTCGTGGGATTTCATCCAACCGATCTGTTTAAGATCTTTATCGGAGCGCCATCAGGAGGATTGTGGCAATCATCCGACGCTGGTTCAACCTGGGTCAGCCATACAGACAGTCTGGCAACACTGGGTGTTTCTGCCATCATCGTCGACAAAAATGTTCCCACAACCCTGTATATAGGAACGGGTGACCGTGATGCCGGCGATGCTCCCGGCATGGGAGTTTTCAAAAGCACGGATAACGGACTTACCTGGATACCCTGGAATACGGGAATGGGAAATAAAGTTGTTGGAAAAATGCTCCAGCATCCGACAAACACACAGATACTACTGGCTGCTACAAGCGGAGGGGTTTACCGTTCCACCAACGGTGGTGCGAACTGGACTCTATCGTCATCAGCCAACTTTAAAGATATTGCTTTTAAACCGAATGATCCCAACATAGTATATGCTGCAGCAGGTGGGACTTTTTACCGTTCGACGAACAATGGTACTTCATTTACTCTTATATCTTCGGGCCTTCCGGGAGGTCAGCGGGGTTCTATCGCAGTTTCGGCTGCGAACCCTAATTATGTTTATTTTCTCCTTTCCGGGGATGACAGTGGTTTTAAAGGACTCTACCGTTCCATAGATGCAGGCCTCAGTTTCACTGCTTCTTCCACTTCTCCCAACATCCTTGGCTGGTCATGCGACGGCAGCGATACCGGCGGACAAGGCTGGTATGATCTTGCTATCGCTGTCAACCCCCTCAATGCCAACGATGTCTATGTCGGGGGAGTGGATGTCTGGAGATCCCAGGACGGAGGCAGCTCCTGGGCCATTAACTCCCACTGGTACGGAGGATGTGGCGTTCCCTCCGTTCATGCCGATTGTCATTTTCTCGGTTATTCACCGGCCAATGGAAGCCTTTTTGCATCCAATGACGGAGGGATCTATTCTACAAGTAACAGCGGGGTAAGCTGGACCGATCATACCGTCGGGATCACCATCGGGCAGATCTATAAACTCGGTCAAAGCCAGCAAAATAAAGAACAAGTAATAAATGGTTTCCAGGATAACGGTACTTACACCTATCTTGGTTCAGGATGGGCAGCATCCGGTGGTGGCGATGGAATGGAATGTGCCATTGACTACTCCAACGCCCTCTATTCTTATTATACCATTTATTATGGCGCTATCTACCGGAAATATAATAATACCGGTGATTACCAGATCGGGGGACAGGGCATTTTTGGTATCGATGAAGGCGGTGCATGGGTCACCCCTTTTATTCTGCATGCCACGGATCCGCAAACCATGTTCGCAGGATATATCAACGTCTGGAGATGCAATAATATCCGTGGTTCAAATCTTACCTGGAAGAAAATATCCGATAACCTTGCTGGCAGCAACTCTTCAAATATGGCCGTTCTTGAGCAATCCACTGCAAATACCAATATTCTTTATGCTTCGAGGTATGATAGTAAATTATTCAGAACGGATAATTGCAATGATGATAATCCGGTTTGGGTTAACCTGACTTCTTCCCTCCCAGTCGCAGGTTATACCCCTTCAGATCTGGCGGCTCACCCTACAGAGCCTAATACTGTTTATATGACATTGAGTAATAAGGTTTACAAATCCGTCAACAAAGGACAAACCTGGACAAATATCACGGGTACCCTCCCTAATGTTACTATGAACACCATTGCTTATTATAAAAATGCCATGGAAGGTTTATATATCGGTACGGATGCTGGCGTTTATTACAAGGATCAATCCCTGAACGATTGGATCCCTTTCAGCCAGGGATTACCGGTAAATGGGCGTATCACCGAACTTGAAATTTATTACAATGCCGATTCCGTTTCCAAAGAGGCGATCCGTGCTTCTTCCTATGGCAGGGGCCTTTGGAGTTCGGATATGTATCATTCCGCCCCGCATGCCGATTTTATGGCTGATCAGACAACTATACCTGTCGGTTGCGGAGTGAATTTCACGGATCTTTCAAACGGTGTCCCCACATCCTGGCAATGGACATTCACCGGTGGTACACCTTCTACCTCAATAATGAAAAATCCAGCGAATATCATATATTCCACACCCGGTACATTTTCCGTTAAAATGAAGATCTTCAATGCTTATGGCAATGATTCCATCATTAAGACGGGATATATTACAGTGAGTAATACCCTGGTTCCGATGGTGAATTTCAGTTCGGATAAGAATGTCTTATGTGAAGGAGAATATACGCATTTCTATGATTCCACACACAATTGTCCTACCACATGGAATTGGGTTTTTATCCCGAATACAATAACATTCCTCGACGGGACAACCAACTCCAGTGAGAACCCTGTCGTTCAGTTTAATCAGACCGGAACCTACACTGTTACACTGACTGCCTATAATGCATGCGGTTCCGGTACCCTGACCAAACAGGATTATATCATCTATGGGGGGTATCTTCTTCCTTTTACTGAAGATTTCGAGGCAGGATTAGGGGATCATCATTGGACCATAGGGGTCCAGCCGGATATAAATATTACCTGGGACACCATCACGGTAGCAGGAACCACTCCCGGCGACAAAGCTGTATGGATCAATCTTTTTGATGATCCAAAGATAACAAGGAGGGATCAGCTGATCAGTCCTCCGTTAAATTTCTCAAATTTCTCATCGGTTGTCATGGATTTCATGCATGCCTATGCGGAACGCGCTACCCTCAGGGATTCGCTCATCGTTAAAATATCCGATGACTGCGGTTCAACCTGGACAAGGATCTTTCAGGCAGGACCGAATGAAACACCCAATGTATTTGTAACTCACAGTTCGATGCTAACCTCTTTTTACCCCCAATCCTCTGAAGATTGGTGCGGGTCAAGCTATGGAACTTCATGTTATATGCTGGACCTTACTGCATGGGCAGGGAAGAAAAATATTAAGGTCCTTTTCGAATCCTATAATCGTCATGGGAACAACCTTTTCCTTGATAACATTGAAATAACAGCCGCTGTAGGGATAAAAGAACCACTGAAAGGGGTTCCCGAAATAAAGATCTACCCCAATCCAAGTGATGGTCATTTCACTCTTTATATCGGGAAAGGCGCCGGAACCATGAACGTGACAGTGATAGATCCCAGGGGACAAATCATTCACTCCGAGTTGATTTCCGCCAATCAAGGCAGCATTACCAAAGACTTTGATTTCTCCTCGTTTGCAAAAGGAATTTATTATATCCGGTTTATTTCAGATCAGACGACACGGGTTGAAAAAATTATTCTGAACTAAAGTTTGAATCTGGTTCGAAAAGTTAACTTTTTAAACTAAAGTCATGTAACTAATTGGTTCTCAATTACCCCGACTTAAAGCCGGGATAAGGCAAATCGATGAAATATAAAGCTTTAGCCCAAAACCTTTAATTGATAAATACTTTTTAAAGTGGACTCAAGTTTAGATAATCCAAAGGCGTTCTATAATTTATAATGAAGAAAATATTATTTTTTATTTCTTTCCTTGTTCTCTTTTCTTATGCGTTCGGCCAGAATGGATGGCGGGAAGGAGAAATGGAGGTCAAGGTCTTTCTATCGACCCGGGAAGAAGCCCGGTTATTGAAAAGCCTGAAACTTGAGACGGAAATCGCTTCCCCGGATGGAAAGATAATCAATGCCTATGTGGTTGATGGCGAGTTAGAAAAGATCAAGGCGGCCGGATTAAGGTATACTATTTCAATTCCTGATCTCAATGAACATTATCGTGGGTATTGGAGCCAATTGGTTCCCAATGGTTATTATACATATGAGCAGATCGTTGCAATTGCCGACAGTCTGGCTGCAGTCTTCCCTTCCATTTGTGAGAAAGTAATATATGGGACTTCGGTCGACGGACGTGAACTGGCAGCTCTGAAAATCAGTAAAAATGTAACATCGGATGAATTTGAAGCGAAGATCATGTTTGATGGGGGAATTCATGGCGATGAGGTAGGTGGTTCGCAAAATATGATAATGTTTGCCAGGGATCTTTGCAAAGGTTACGGAACCAATCCAACCTACACCGATCTCATCGATTCCCGTGAAATCTGGATCTATTATATGGTGAATCCTGACGGCAGGGTCAATATGAGTAGGGATAATGCGAATATGGTCGATTGCAACCGCGACTTCGGTTATATGTGGGATGCAGAAGGCAACAGCCCCGGGCCATGTTCACAGCCGGAGACCAAAGCCTTGCGAAATTGTCTTCTTGATCATCAATTCACTATCTATACCAATTACCACAGCGGTTCAGAAGTGATATCATATCCCTGGAGTTACCGGAGCGATACTCCCCCTGATGTCATGGAACTGAATACTCTGGCAGAACTTTATTCTACTTCTTCCGGCTATCCAAACCTGCCATACGGACAGGGATACACGATCATGTATCCGATCAATGGCAGTTCAAAAGATTTTCTATATGGTAGTCTCGGAAATGTAGGCTGGTCGATCGAGATCTCAAATGATAAACAACCGACTGCACAACAGATTCCTGTTTTCTATAACGACAATCTGCCTGCCATGGTAGAAATGATCAATCATGCAGGTTATGGCGTCCAGGGACTGATCACAGATTCATTATCAACAGTACCCCTAAAAGCCACCGTCTGGGTTGGCAATTATATGCCTGTGACCACCGACCCAATAGTTGGGGATTATCATAAATGTGTTTTCCAGGGTCCTAATACCATTAAGGTCACGGCAAACGGTTATAAGACCAAGACCCTATACAGTGTTTATGTTCACGATACCGGGGCAGTTACCAGGAACTTCCAACTGAACCCGGACCCTCATTGGTATGCTTACAGAGTGATAGGTTGCCAGATCCCCGGGAATAACTTTTCTGACCCTGGTTATACACCCGGGGCATTAGGCGCTCCTGACGGTATTCCCTATGCTTTGGGTAAAAACGGATGGATCATTCTCGATATGGGTGATACAATTTTTAACGGGCCGGGGACAGATATCAAGGTTTATGAAGCAGGTTCTTCACAAAAAGGATATTACTGTTATGCCGGCACGACCATGGACGGTCCATGGGTGATGCTCGGCTTTTCGAATGGCACGACCGAATTCGATCTCGGACAGAGCTCCCTTATAAAAGCAAGATACATCAAGATCAAAGATGACGGGAGTGGCCCGTCAGGAGGTGTTGGCGCCGGTTTCGACCTGGATGCTGTTGAAATGCTGACCTTGCCTCTAACTGCGCAGTTCAGCGTCAGTAATAATAACTTCTGCGAAGGATCATCCCTGAATTTCACAGACCAGTCAACAGGAAATCCTGTTTCCTGGATCTGGACATTTCAGGGTGGCTCTCCCGGAACATCCACCGAACAAAATCCAACGAATATTCTTTATAGCTTCCCCGGAGATTATAATGTCACACTGACCGTCGGCAACGGAACATCCACCAATACAAGGACCAATTTATCCTATATCCATGTTAAAGGCCCTGCTGTCAATCTTGGGAATGATACTACAATTTATGCCTCTTCCTCAATCCTGCTTGATGCAGGAAATCCCGGAGTCAACTATCTATGGTCAACAGGCGCCACAACCCAAACAATACTGGTCGATTCCAATGGCGTGGGCCTGGGACCCCATGCGTATTCCGTTACAGTTACGGATGGACAGGGTTGCTCAGGCAATGATGAAAAAATTGTAACATTTTCAACGACCATCGGAATAGAGGGAACGAATAGTTTCGATCCGGTCACCATCTTCCCGAATCCTTCCAAAGGAAAAATTCACATTATCGTCCAGGGGTCGATGAAAACGTACCGGTTGCTTTCTGTTATCGGCGTCCCGATCGCATCCGGAGAAACAGCCCGGCATAATATTGCGGAAGAGCTTGACTTTACAGCCCTCCCGAAAGGTTTTTATTTCCTTGAGATCTGGATTGATAACAGGACTATTATTAAAAAATTGATCCTCGAATAGAAATCAAGGTATATTAAACAATCCAGGGGCTGATTAAATAGCCTTCTTTTACCGCAGAATTCGCAGAGGCGCAGAGAAATAATTTACTGATATTTAACTCTTTGCGTCTTCGTGTCCCTGCCTGCAGGCAGGGACACGGTCTAAATAAAATATCAGAAATAAGATGTATCTTTTTTATACACCAGAACTCAATGGGAATACATTCGCCTTAAATGAGGAGGAATCACGTCATTGTGTCAATGTACTACGTTTAAGATCAGGAGATACAATTCACATCACCGATGGTATAGGCAATCTCTATGAAACCATTATCACCGAAGCAAACACGAAACGATGTACCGGTGAGATTGTAACTATTTTAAAAGAATATCATAAAAGAACTTTTCATATCCATATTTGTATCGCGCCGACAAAAAATATCACACGTTTTGAATGGTTCCTGGAAAAAGCGACAGAAATCGGAATTGATGAGATCACACCTTTGATCTGCCAGCATTCCGAGCGGGTTCAGATCAGGGTACCAAGGCTTGAAAAAGTACTTATTGCTGCTATGAAACAATCGTTGAAAGATTATCTTCCTAAGCTTCATGAGCCAGTAAGGTTTGATACCTTTATTCAACTGCCGTTTGAAGGACGGAAGTTCATAGCATCATGTGAACACGATGTAATCATTCAACTCAGTACAATTTACCAGAAAGGCACAAATGCATTGATCCTTATCGGCCCTGAAGGAGATTTTTCAAAAGAAGAAATCGTCAGTGCAAAAAAATCAGGATTCATTCCAATAAGTCTTGGAAAAAGTCGTTTAAGAACGGAGACAGCCGGAATTGTGGCCTGCCATACAATCAATTTGTTAAATGAATAGATTCAGGTAATTACGGATTACGAATTACGGATTACGGATTCAAAAAAGAGGATATTTGATCAATGACCAAGATCTATTATATATAAACAAAATCTACTGGGGGTGTCCAATAAGTTTCTTTTTTTTCTCGCAGATTTCCGCAGATTAATCGCAGATTTTCGCAGAATATTGAAAACAAGAGTTTTAACTTTGCGTGACTCTGCGTTTAACTCAGCGAAACTCAGCGAGAAACATTAA
>CAIYUC010000027.1 GCA_903929315.1 uncultured Bacteroidales bacterium | reverse complement strand
GGATAAAGAAAAAATTATTGAAAATGCCCCGGCTAAAGCAAAAAGTGCATGATGACTTTTTCTCAAAGGTATATGAGGTGACAAAACGTATACCTTTCGGAAGGATAACCTCATATGGCGCTATTGCCCGCTATCTGGGGTCCGGCAGATCGGCCCGTATGGTTGGCTGGGCACTTAATGTAAGCCACAGCAACCTGGAATTTATCCCTGCTCACAGGGTGGTAAACCGCAACGGCCTTCTTACCGGTAAACACCATTTCGGAAATTCATCTACAATGGAACAACTTCTTGAAAATGAAGGCATCGTCATAGAAAATGACCGGATTATTAATTTCAAGGAAAAGTTCTGGGACCCAGGAAAAGAACTATAATAAGTCTAGGTTCCCTGGATTGAGACCCCCTTTGTATTTCCCCCCAGTGGGGGGAAAAAATCTTAATGTATTAGTGAAATTAATCTAATTTCTGAGTATTTTCTCCACCTTTGGGGGAGATGCCGCGAAGCGGCAGAGGGGGTCTAAATCGTAAAAAAGATCTTCAATTGGTTTTTAAAATTTTGTATTTCGCCAAAAAACCGGTAAACTTGCACCTTGTTTATATTTAAATTAAATAAAAATAGCGATTTTCAGCTGGCTGTTAATAGATTAAAATAATGTTTTCAAAAGATCAGATACTAAAAGCCCTTACCGGAGTCATCCACCCTGAAAAAAAGAAAGATATTGTTAGTCTGGGAATGATCACTGAAATAGATTCAGGAGAAAAAGGGATAACTATCACACTTACTCCGGAAAAGTCAAACGACCCTTTCATCTCAACAATCAAGAGCACAATTGTAAGAATTATAAAAGATGTTCTTGGACCCGAGGCAATAATTAACGAAATAAGAGTTCATCCACGGGTAATGGTCGGTAAACAGCATGAAAAACATCCGGATGTTTTACCCGGAGTTTCAAATATAATTGCCGTCGCATCTGGCAAGGGGGGTGTTGGAAAAACTACAATCGCTGTAAACCTGGCTATCTCACTTGCAAGGTTGGGATATAAGGTCGGACTCCTTGATGCAGACATATTCGGACCATCGGTTCCCAAAATGTTCAATGAAGAAAAATTCAGACCCGAAGTAACACGTGATGAAATTGGTGATCATATAGTCCCGTTAACAAAGTTCGGGGTTAAAGTTCTCTCAACTGGCTTTTTTGTCGATCCGGCAGAAGCTGTAATCTGGCGGGGTCCAATGGCTTCCAACTTCCTTAAGCAACTGATAACTCAGGGTGAATGGGGACAACTCGATTATTTGCTTGTTGATTTACCTCCAGGAACAAGCGATATCCATCTGACTCTGGTTCAGGAGGTTCCTGTTACAGGAGCAATTATAATCAGCACACCTCAGGACGTGGCTCTTGCCGATGCAATAAAAGGAATATCAATGTTCAGGAGTAATAAAATTGATGTACCGGTTCTGGGATTGGTCGAAAACATGTCATGGTTTACGCCTGCAGAACTTCCCGGTAACAAATATTACATTTTCGGAAAAGATGGCTGCAGGAAACTGGCTGAAAAAATGAATGTTCCTTTGCTTGGGCAGATTCCTCTGGTTCAGAGTATCTGTGAAGGCAGCGATAATGGTCAGCCGGTAGCCCTTGACGATTCATTCACAGGAAATGCCTTTATGGCTCTTGCGGAGGAACTTGTTAAGAGAGTCAGTGAAAGAAACAAAGAGCAGAAACCAACAGTTAAACTTGAGAT
>CAIYUC010000026.1 GCA_903929315.1 uncultured Bacteroidales bacterium | reverse complement strand
AGTATTAAATTGGGATCATTTTAAAATTCAGTATTCAGGTTATGAATGTGGGAATTAAATCGGATTCCTGTTCTGAAATTTCGATTAAAAATTCGAAATGATTTTATTACCTCAGAGGCGCAGAGACGCAAAGAAAAATTTTATTCTATCGGTAGTTGTTACCTGATACCTATTGCCTATTGCCTGGTGCCTATTGCCTTCTTTATTGACTTGATCTTACACCCCACTAAGGATACCTTCCATTTCCTGCTGAATTTTCTCCGCTTCAGAGCGGGCATTTTCGGCGAAATAAACGCCATTTGAGGCATAGATAATATTCCTTGAAGAATTCACCAGCAGGCCGCAGTCTTTCGTAAGGCCGTATTTTGCAACTTCCCGGAGACTTCCTCCCTGGGCTCCTACTCCCGGGACAAGCAGAAAATGATCCGGGACGATCTTCCTGACATCAGTAAGCATTTCAGCTTTGGTGGCGCCCACCACATACATCATATTTTCACTGCTGCCCCAATGTTGCGATTTTGTCAGGACTTCCTCAAATAACCTTCTTTGCGAATTCTTATCGGCAAGGAACTGAAAATCAAAGGCGCCTTTATTGGAGGTAAGCGCCAGGAGTACAACCCACTTATTTCTGAATTCAAGAAAAGGTTTTACGGAATCTTCGCCCATATAAGGTGCAACCGTTACGGCATCGAAATCCATTCCGGATTGAGAAGGATTAAAGAAGGTTTTTGCATATTGAGTTGAGGTATTACCAATATCGCCCCGCTTGGCATCAGCAATGGTAAAAACATTGTATTTCTTCAGGTACTGAGTGGTCTTCGCCAGACTTTGCCAGCCTTTGATGCCATTGCATTCATAGAAAGCAAAATTGGGTTTAAAGGCTACAGCGATATCATGTGTAGCATCGATGATCTGCCTGTTGAATTCAAAAACAGGATCGTCTGTGCCTAGCAGGTGGCTGGGAATTTTTGAAAGATCGGGATCGAGACCGATACAAAGAAAAGACTTCTTATTCTTAATCAGGTCAATAAGTTCGTTGCGGGTCATATTAATTCGTAATTAAGCCACGGCTTCTTTAAGTCTTTCTGCATTTTCGGCTAATTGCAGGGCATCGATAAATTGCTGTATTCCGCCATCCAGAAAGACAGAAAGATTATACATTGTCAGGTTGATACGGTGATCTGTAACACGGCTTTGGGAATAGTTATAAGTACGGATTTTAGCCGACCGGTCGCCGGTGGACACCATGGTCTTTCTTCGCTTCGAGATCTCATCCAGATATTTCTGGTGTTCCATCTCGTAAAGCCTGCTACGAAGGACTTTCATGGCCTTCTCGAAATTCTTCATCTGTGATTTTTCATCCTGGCAGGTAACGACAATACCGGATGGTATATGGGTCAGACGAATGGCAGAATAGGTTGTATTTACGGATTGTCCTCCTGGACCGGAAGAGCAGTAGGTATCCTTTCTAACTTCGGCTGGCTTTATCTCGACGTCAAATTCATCTGCTTCGGGAAGCACAGCAATCGTGGCAGCAGAAGTATGGATCCTGCCCTGGGTTTCGGTCTGTGGAACCCGTTGGACGCGGTGAACCCCGGATTCATATTTCAGTTGACCGTAAACATTATCACCGATCACATTAAAGATAATTTCCTTGAAACCGCCTGCCGTTCCTGTGGTAAAATCAACCAGTTCAATCTTCCATTTCCGTGCTTCACAATATTTGGTGTACATCCTGTAAAGGTCACCGGCAAAAATACTGGCCTCATCGCCTCCTGTTCCTGCCCTGATCTCAACTATTGCATTCTTGTTATCCTCCGGATCGGCCGGGATTATCATCAGACGAATGTCTTCTTCCATGTTATCCCGCGCAACAGTAAGAGTAGTCAACTCTTCCTTTGCCAATGATCTGAATTCTTCATCTTTTTCATTATGGATGATGTCTTTTGCATGATCAATATTGGAAAGGATGTTCGTGTATTTCGCATACGCTTCCATAACAGGTTGTAATTCCTTATAATCCTTGCTCAGTTTGATGAAACGTTTCATGTCATTCATTGCTGAAGGATCGTTCAGCTGGGTTTCGATCTCATCAAACTTCTGCTTTATGGCTTCTAATTTTTCAAGCATATTAAATCTGAATACTTACTTAATCAGGATACAAAGTTACGAAAAGTTGCTGAATGAATGCATATAGGAGGATTACAAGCTTGCCTTTTTTCACCGCATCCAGCAGCCCCTCCCCTGACCCCTCCCCAGCCGGGGAGGGGATTCTTGTTTTCTGCGCCTTCGCGGTTAAAGTCTTTCGTTTTAACTAAATTAAAATAGGATTTGACCTTTTATTTTCTGCAGATAATCCGTCATGGAAAGAATAATCCGGGTAAATTCAACTGACGAATAGAATGGAGCATAACACCTTTTAAAAACTTCTATTTTTATATCAATTTCAGCGATTCCGGGATATTCATTGCGGATTGAACTTTCCAGTACTTTCCTTCCAAAAGTAATCAATTCGTCACCTATCAGGAAACGTTCCGATTCGGATTTTGACAGGATGATTTCAAGTTGTTTCTTGACTATTTGGGGAGTTGAATCTGTCATGTATTTTAAAGAAGATCAAAGGTTTTAAAGTTCAGTTTTTTACACCATGAAATAATGTATTCTTTATCGATTTCCGGCAACGTCATTAACATTTTAATATCCTGGATCTGCCTTTCACTCTGTAATTGTTGAATCCATTCTATCTTTGAGACGATCAGATCTTCCGCGGAAACCATCCATACAGGGATATCATCAAGCACTTTTCTTGTTTTCCTTGAAAATTCAAGCTGCCTGTATTCAGTATCCTTTCTGACAATAAAATCAATTTTAAATCCTGATTGGTGATCTATGACATTGAACATCCCTTTCCTCATTATCTCCTGCTTTACAGTATCTTCATTGAGGTAGTATCCAGTTGAAAATATTTCCAGAAAATCATTGAGATTTGCCCTGTCAAGATCTATTATAATATCAATATCCATTGTCATTCTTGGAATGCAATAAACATTGAGGGCAAGACTACCGGAGATCATATATCCTATACCCTTTTGATCAAGTGACCGGGTAACTGTCTTTAAAAGTTCCTGAATCATAATTCAAAGATAAAGAAGATAATTGAGAAAATAAGTTAACTGAAATTAATTGAGTAGTCTTCAGTCTGCAGATGGCGCTTCGCAGTCCATGCTGTGAATTAGGAACCTGTACTTCCGTCAGGCCGGGAGGAGGTTTAAAGAAAATTCCGACGTTCCCGCCTGGATTTAAAGCAATTAATACTTAAAAGTACCGTATTCGGAAGTGATGGTAAGCTGATTCCCTTCAGAAGCCTCACAATGCCCGATAACCCTTGCTTCGATGTTAAACCGGTTGGCAATTTCTATGATTCTTTCTGCAACAGTTTCCGGAACATAGAGTTCCAGCCTGTGACCCATGTTAAACACCTTATACATCTCCTGCCATGGTGTGTTGCTCTGGGTCTGGATCATTTGAAAGAGAGGCGGAACAGGGAAGAGATTATCCTTGATTATATGCAGGTTATCAGCAAAGTGAAGTATTTTGGTCTGTCCACCTCCGCTGCAATGGACCATTCCATGGATAGAGACAAAATGTTCCCGGAGTATTTCTTTGACGACCGGTAAATATGTCCGGGTAGGGGACAGGATAAGCTTTCCGGCGTTAATACCCGGGATCCCGGTCGGGTCGGTTAGCTTCAGACTACCTGAATAGACAAGCTCTTCCGGGATCCGGTCATCGAAGCTTTCCGGGTAGCTGTACATATAATGTTTATTCAGCAAATCATGCCTGGCGGAAGTAAGGCCGTTACTGCCGATTCCTCCGTTGTATTCATTTTCATAGATTGCCTGGCCGGAAGAAGCAAATCCGACAATGACATCACCTGCCTTTATCCGGGCATTGTCAATAATGTCAGCTCTTTTCATCCTGCAGAAGACAGTCGAATCGACGATGATTGTTCTGACAAGATCACCTACATCGGCAGTCTCACCGCCGCTTGAATAGACTTTGATTCCCCATTCCCGTAAAAGGGAAAGGAATTCCTCTGTTCCATGTATGATCTCAGTGATCACTTCCCCGGGAATGAGGAGTTTATTTCTTCCGATCGTAGAGGAAACCAGTATATTATCTATTGCGCCAACACATATCAGGTCATCAATATTCATGACAATGGCATCCTGTGCAATCCCTTTCCAAACGGAGATGTCACCCGTTTCTTTCCAATACATATAGGCAAGGGAAGATTTTGTACCGGCTCCGTCGGCATGCATAATGTTGCAGTAACTTTCATCCCCACCGATATCCGGGATGATCTTACAAAAAGCTTTTGGGAAAAGTCCTTTATCGACAGTGAGGATAGCCTCTTTCACTTCTTCTTTCGAAGAAGAAACCCCTCGTTGATCATAATGTGCAGGATCCGTCATCAGTCAGGAATTTGAATATCCCTTTCTCATTGTTCATTGCTCACTGTTCATTGTTCATTGTTCATTGTTCATTGAATATGATCCGTCTCTCCTGGTCATCAATAGCAAAAGATCCGAATTTCATTAACGTATTCTCGCCGAACTGTATCGTGGTTTTGATCTTATTATTTACAGTGGCATTAATATTTTTTATAGTGCTTTTCCCAATCCTTAATTCTTTGATGGTGAACACTGCTTTATTGGCGATAGATCCTTCGCTTATCACTTTAGTGGCATCCCCTATAAAATCGTTTTTATCGATGGTACCATCTTTTAGAAGCTGAAAGGCAGCATCGGCTGAAATAAAGAAGTCTGTTTCTTTCTTGTCATAATCAAATTTCATGGTGATCCCATTCACGTAACAGGTTGCTTCGAGATAATCGTCTTTCGTCAGGATGAACGGAATCGAATTTTCTTCCGGATTTTCCACCACTTCAATTTTGGAAACGATTTGTTTCCCGGGCTTTAATTTAGGTATATAATCATTTCTCAGGATACTGAATTCTGTCCGGCGGTTAAGTGAGTGGGCAGCTTCTTTTGCTTGCGTATTAGGGAGTGTATTGATCAATGTATCGGTGAGAACCGTAGTGGTTTTAAAGAGATAGCCGTCCTTATTAATATCTTTGGCCAGGGTACGTGGTACTCTTTTTCCGTATCCTTTTGCCACGAGACGGTCAGCATCGATACCGCGTGAAATCAGATAATCAACCACCGATTGTGCCCGTCGTTGCGATAGAACGTCATTTCTTTCATCCGTTCCTCTTGAGTCGGTGTGGGCAGCCAGTTCGATCACGATGTTCTCATTGGCATCAAGAGTTTGGATCAATCCCTGGAGCGAATCCTGAAATTGCGGTTTCAAATCCCATTTATCGAGATCATACAGGATATCCGGTAAAACAACGGGTTTTTTCGGAATTGGTTTCAATATAAAATTCCGGACCAGATCTTTGCTTCTCTCTAATCCTACAGTTGTCTCTTTACCTTTTTCATTAAAATAATCTTTCTTCAGTACCATGATCTCAAAAGTAGTATTCGGAGAGATCTGGTTTTTATTGAAACTGAAATGACCTTTATCATCCGAAGAATATTTCATGGATTTGCCGTTCGTACCGGTGATCTGTACTTCAGCCCCGGCAACCGGTTGAAGCGTACGGTCATCTGTAATATTTCCTTCCAGGGTAAATAAAAGAGGTGGGACAACAAACGAATAGATGTCATCTCTTCCTTTACCACCGGGCCGGTTGGAAGAAAAATATCCTTCTTCGGGTTCATCCGGATTAAAAATGATGGCAAAATCATCGAAAGAAGTATTGATCGGATATTTCATGTTTTCCGGTTTTGTCCATTCCCCGTTTACCCTGACGGATCTGAAAATATCCAATCCTCCCATTCCGGGATGACCATTTGATGCAAAATATAAGATGCTATCGTCACGGATGAAGGGGAACAATTCATCACCGGCAGTATTTATTACCGGACCTAAATTTTCAGGTTTGCTATATCCCCCGCTTTTGGTTTTTCCTTTTTTGGTTGCCATCCAGATATCTTTACCACCTTTTCCTCCGGGTAAGTCTGCCGAGAAGTATATGGTACTCTCATCGGAGGACAGGGAAGGATGACCAATTGATTTAGTGCTGTCGCTTCCCAGATCAAGTTTTTCCGGTTTATCCCATGCGGTTGTGCCCATCCTGCCGGCCCTGTAGATTGCACAACCATCTTTCTTACGGGCTTCATTCCAGCAACGGGTAAAGTAAAGGGTGGTATAACGGCTGTTGAACTGGGCTGCGCCTTCATTGTCTTTCGTGTTAATGATCTCATTCTGATCGATCAACGTCGGGTTACTCCAATCGCCTTTTCTGTCTTTACGCGACATGAAAATATCTGAAAATTCAAGCCCGGTCCAGTTATCAACATCTTTGCCGGTCGAAGCAGGCCGGTCAGACGTGAAAATCAGATTCTGATGATTCTTGTCTGAATATGCCGGAGCAAAATCATCATCCTTGGAATTGATCTTTTTTTCCCATGTAACCTGGTATTTTGAAGGATTCGCCATCCATTCTTTTGCCAGTTTGCAGGATTCAATGCCAATCTCAGCTTTATCGTCGGCAGGAACCTTCTCCTTGTAAGCTTGGTATTGAGTTATCGCTTCATCATAGTTCCCGTTTGATTTCAAGGCATCGGCATAGTAAAGGATCACCTTTGGCTCCTGTTTGGCATATTTTCCGGTAGCGAGCCTTTTGTACGCTACCATGGCTTTTTTCGTGTTATTCATCATACGGTAACATTCTGCCATGCGGAATGATATCCGGTCCTTTTCACCTTTGTTATTTTTCACTTTTGAATAGGCCTTCTGGTACCGGCTCAAAGCCATGTTATACATCTGATCTGCAAAGGCGTCATCAGCTGCTTTAGTGTATTTATTCTGGGCAACAACGGCAGAGGAGAGAATAAAAATAAAAAACAGAAAAACCCCTAAAGATTTATTCATAAAAACTGCTATTGATCAACCTCGCCCGGTGGGGGTGACGAAAAAGTATAGTAGATAATTTTTTGCTCATTGTTTACTTTGTGCAATCTTAGTGCTCATTGTGGTTCATCTTTTACAAATTAACCACAAAGGTCTCAAAGTTTTCCACAAAGATCACAAAGAAATTTTAGTCAGCCCCTGAAGAGGTTTGTTAATGTGGATTAACTTTGATACCGTAACAATATTGTTTTTTACAAAAATAAAAAAAGTCCCGATATAAAGCGGGACTTTTCTTAAAGCGACGGATTTTCTTTATCTCGCTTTGTTCTCCAATTCTTTTCTTTCCCTTTTCCTTTTTCCCCACATGATCACATCATAGGCAACAGGTGTGGCGTTGAAAACCGAAGAATAGGTACCGGAAACGACACCGATGATCAATGCGAACATAAAACCTCTCAATACTTCACCGCCAAAGATAAAAATAACGATCATTGTTACGAGGGTAATACCCGAAGTATTGATGGTCCTGCCCAACGTGCTGTTAATGGCCGCATTGATGTTGTTGGCAAGGTCTCTTTTTGGGTAGAGGTGGTTATATTCACGTATTCTGTCGAAAATGATAACCGTATCCATAATGGAATAACCAATGATGGTCAGCAATGCTGCGATGAAAGACTGGTCAACTTCCAGGCTGAATGGTAATAATCCCCATAACAAAGTGAAGGCGGTAATAATAACGAGTGTGTCGTGGAATAAGGATATCACGCCACCCAGTCCATATTGCCAGTTTTTAAACCGGATCGCGATATAGATAAAGATGATCAGGAGTGCAAAGAACACGGCCATGAATGCCTGTTGGATCAACCTGTAAGAAATTGTCGGATCAACTCTTTGAGAACTCCGTTCACCGATGATCTTCTTCGGATCGTTTGAATTGAATTGGCTGTATGTGATCGGTGTTTTATAGAAGCCTTTTACTCCTTCGAATAATCTTGAATTAACAATGGAATCGGCTTTCTGGGTACGCTCATTGATCATCAATTTTGTCGTGATCTTTACCTGGTTATTCGGCCCGAAGGTTTTTACTTCAGGTGATTCACCCATCACTTTACGCAGGGATTCACGAAGTCCATTGGTCTGAACGTTTTGGTCGAAACGTACCACATAGCTTCTGCCACCCGTGAAATCCAGACCAGGATCCAACCCCCTGATGAAAATACTGATTATCCCCGGAATGATAACACATAAGGAAAGTATGTACATTTTCTTTCTTAATCCTATAAAATCGATGTGGGTATTCTGGAATGCATTTAATGTAATCCGGTTACCCACAGTGATGTTCATGTTCCTGTCGAGCATAAACTCAAAGCATAGGCGGGCAATGAAAATGGAAGAGAAAAGTGATAAAAGCAAACCGATCACCAGGGTAGTGGCAAAACCTTGAACCGGTCCTGATCCGAAGATGTAAAGGACGATACCGGTAAGGATTGTCGTTACGTGTCCGTCGATAATAGCCGATAATGCATGGTGGAAACCATCCTTCACAACAAGACGCAATCCTTTCCCCGCCCTGATTTCTTCACGCATTCGTTCATAGATGATCACGTTCGAGTCGACCGCCATTGCAAGGGTCAAAACCACACCGGCAATACCGGGGAGTGTAAGAACAGCACCGATCGAAGCAAGTACGCCAAACAGGAAGAAAACGTTGGCAAACAACGCGATATCTGCAACATGCCCGGCACCATTGTAATACAGAGACATATATAAAAGAACGCCGATGAAAGCAATAATAAAAGAGAGTAACCCGGCATTGATAGATTCCTGGCCAAGTGAAGGACCAACAATTTCTTCTGCAACAATTCTGGCCGGGGCAGGAAGCTTCCCTGCTTTCAGAATGTTGCCGAGGTCCTGTGCTTCTTCAACCGTCATATTTCCCCCGGTGATGGAAGACATACCATTAGGGATTTCGCCATTAACGTTGGGATAAGAATAAATATAACCGTCGAGAACGATTGCAATTTGCTTACCGATATTGTCCCCCGTAAGTCTTTTCCATATTCTGGCGCCTTCTGAGTTCATTGACATTGCAACTTCGACTCTACCATTCTGGTCATAGTCTTGTCTTGCATTGGTGATGACGTCGCCGCCAAGAGCAGGGGATCCGTCACGGGAAGTGACTTTAAGAGCCACCATTTCCAGCACATCGGCAGTTTCGGCCCTGGGTTTTACGGTCCAGGCAAGCTTTAGATCCCGTGGGAACATATTCTTCACCAGTTTGAGCATACGGTTGATCTTTGCCGTGTCTTTAATAAACGCTCTTCCAACCATTGCAGTCTGGCCGGGAACATATTGTCCTTCCTTATTCTGGTAGATGGCAGGATTCAGGTAAGCAAAAAGCGGATTTTTCTTTGCATAGTCCTGGAATGACTGGTTTCCCTTTGAAGCGGCAGATTTAGAAGTAGTGTCCTTCCCCAGTTGCTTGATAAGAGCATTCTCTTTTTTAGAGGTATCTGTCTTTGATGTGTCTTTTGCTAGTTCCTTTGCAAGTGCAGTTGATTTTTTCCTTTTTTTCCCGGTTTCTTTCTTTTCGGATATGGACTCTTTTGAGGTCAGGTTTTTCCCCAGGTTTGTCGTGTCTTTTGAACGTGTGCTGTCAGCATTGAGGGTATCTCCGCCCGCGGCCGTGATAGAAGCAAGCCTTTTATTCGCCTCGGCAAAATAGTTATAGAGGTCGGGATACTGAAAGGTTTCCCAGAATTCAAGCTGGGCAGTACCCTGCAATAGTTTTCTTACACGTTCAGGGTCTTTGATGCCGGGCAATTCGATGAGAATTCTTCCGGCAGTCTGGAGTCGCTGTATATTTGGTTGAGTGACTCCGAACCGGTCGATACGTGTTCTCAGGATGTTAAAGGTACGATCGATGGCAGCATTTGCTTCGTCACGTATAACCTTAATAACGTCGGCATTTGTAGAATTGTAATTGATCCTGTCCTTTAATTCAACTGTATTGAAGATGGAGGCCAGCTTGGCATTAGGGTCTACCTCCTTAAAGGATTGAGCAAAAAGGTCAACAAAATCAGCCGTGCTCGTTTTTTCTTTCTCGAGAGCTCTTTGTAATGCTTTAAGAAAAACCGGATCCTGGTTATTGCCGGAAAGACCGCGGATAATATCAGGAACGGAAACTTCCATGGTTACGTTCATTCCACCTTTTAAGTCAAGTCCGAGGTTAATTTCTCTTTCCCTGACATCCTTTAGGGTATATTGCTTCAGGAGGATATTGAAAACAACGACATTTGACATGGAATCGTTGAAATATTCATGACGGAATTTTGTGAGAGAATCATAAATGACTTCCTGACGTAATGCGTTTCCCTTGGCTAACTTATGGGCTTGTTCCATGACTTGCGGGGCAATAGCGTAATTATCTGCCTTCCTGGTATTTAAATAACTTATCAATGTAAACGAAAGCTGGAATAAACAAACCAAAGCAAATGTGATCGCAAAAAATTTGACAACACCTTTATTCTGCATGAGACTATGATTTTAAACTTATTATATATTATACAGGCCTGTTTTTGGAGCGTGCAAAAATAGGACTTTCTTTGGAATAAAACAAAATCCACACTCTTAATTCAAAATTAAAAATGTAAAATGCAAAATGCAAAAAGTTTCTATCAGTCATTTGCTTTTGCCTTTTGAATTTTGACTTTTGACCTTTGCCTTTTAAATTTTGATTTTTACTTTTAAGTTTTATGTATCATCCGGTTTGGCTGCTTAATAATTATTTAATAAAAAAATAATATTGCCATAACACGTTACAAATTGTCTCCCGTTACTTTTATACCCTCTATTTACAATTAATAATTTAACGAAAATGAAAATGACCTCCTGCCAGTTTACTGATGCCTACTTCCCGATCATGGACGGAGTGGGTATGACGGCCCATAATTACGCATGTTGGCTGAGCCGCAAATATGGAAAAACCTATCTGGTTGCGCCTAAGGTAAAAGATTATAAGGATGCAGTGGAATACAAGGTGATCCGGTTTAAATCAGTGCTGCTTCCGGGTATGAATCCATATCGTGTGGGACTACCCTTGCTCGATATCAGGTTTAAAAAGAAATTAAAGGAGGTGAAATTTGATATTATTCATTCGCATTCTCCTTTTGTGAGTGGTCAACTGGCTTTAAAACTGGCTAAAAAGCATAATGTCCCTTTGATAGCGACCTTCCATTCCAAATATCGCGACGATTTTAAAAAGGTGCTGAATGCTGAAATATTCGTTGATTTTCTGATGCAGTTGTCTCTTAATTTTTATCATTCGGCAGACTATGTTTGGGTACCTAATAAAGCGACCGGTGAGACGCTCAGGGAATATGGCTATAATGGAAACTATGATATCGTTCACAATGGAACCGATATGGAAATCCCGGAAAAATCAAAATTGATGAAGTTCAGGAAAAAAGGGCTTGAGGCAATAGGTGCCAGCAGGGATGAATTCGTAATGTTATTTGTAGGACAACACCGATGGGAAAAGAATGTAAAAATGATCATTGAAGCGCTGAAAATAATTAAAGACAAAGGGGATTCATTCAAAATGGTCTTTGTGGGTGAAGGATATGCAGAGAATGAAATGAAAAAATTAGTAAAGAAATATAAGCTTTCGGCAAATGTTGTTTTTATGGGTTTGATTACAAGCAGGAAAGAACTTGGAAACATTTATGCCTGTTCCGACCTGTTCATTTTCCCTTCTGTTTATGATAATTCTCCTTTAGTAATTCAGGAGGCTGCTGCTTTTAATGTTCCTTCAGTGGTGGTAAAAAACAGTTCCTCAGCAGAAGGAATCCTGGATACGGTAAACGGTTTTCTGATCGATAATGAAACTGCAGCTCTTGCAAAAACTCTTTCAGAACTAATGGAATACCCGGATACCATAAGAAAGGCAGGGGAAGGCGCACGCAAGTCCCTGTACAGAAATTGGGAGACCATTATTGATGAAGTGAATATGAAATATACCGATATCATCAATTTTCATAACACGAAACAAGATATAAACCAGCCCTCTGCTGATAAAACAAATAACCATAATGAACAAAGCCTGCCTGCCTGCCGGCAGGTTTTACACCAAGTGCACAATGAATAATCTCTTTGTTTCCATTTTGCCTTCTTTGTGTACATAGTGGTTAAATTAGTTGTAACCGGAATATGCATGATACGAGTATCAATTAATCCGGGAATTGTTATCTTTACAGCGAAATATTGTGTTTATTTGGTCTAATGTATCGTAACCTATGAAAAACAAAGAGAAAAAATCCGTTAAGAAACTCCTTCCCATGGCCACTTTAGCTTTGAAAAATGAATTTTATTTCGAAACGGTCATGATTCTGTCAACAATAATGGAAGCAAGGTTGAGAACAATCATTACGAGGATCGATAAATCAAACCCGGGAACAGCTTTTACCCTTGAACATTGTATTAAAAGAGTAAAATATCTGGTTGTCAATGCGAAAGATCCCATATTGCTTGATCATTTTGATATACAATACCTCGATGAATTAAGAGCCTGGAAAAATCATCGTAATGTCATTTTTAAAAACCTTCCCGAAACTCATGTTTCTAAATACAGGATGGAGAAACTCGCGAAAGATGGGTTTAACCTATTATCCCGGTTGATCGGGTCGTATAAAAAATTTAAAAAGGATTGGCAGAAATCATTGGTTAAAATTCCGGCATAATTCATTTACTCTTCTTATTTCATTTCTCCTTTCTTGGATATAGGCACCAGGCAATAGGCATTAGACAAAGGTCAACTTATCCAGCATCCAGCATCCAGCATCTATCCTTAGTTAATTGCTCATTTAATTAATACTTTATTAACGGTTCATTAATATGGATTGAATAAGGTCATGGTAGCTTTGTAATAAAATTCAGTATCTCAGCCTTTGAGGCGTATCTGATGGATTAGCAGAGGATACGGGTCCATGTGTGAATAATAAAAGTAAAGATTTTATGCAGCAGAATCAATTGACGGATAATTACATATTGGTGAATAATGAATTAAAATATCCTGTATTTACTGAAGCAGCGTTGATTCAATCCCATCAATTATATCATGATGCAATCGATGCAATTCCGGATAGCGTTTTTATTGTCGACAGGGATATGCGAATAGTGTTTGTTAATGCTGCTTTCAGGGAATGGGATGCAGGTTACAGAAAACCTTTTGAATTAGCAGGAATGCTGTTTTCTGAATTATATCCGGAATTGTTCCATTCTTTTTTTGAGAAGATTGATATTGTTCTTTCCACTGGTAATACGCAATCAAATGAAATAAAATATTGTAACAAAATTGGCACGTTCTACCTTGAAATTCACAAAATTCCGATCATACGTAATACAAAAATAATCCACATAATGTTCGTTTTTAGGGACATTTCCAGGAAAAAACAGGAAGAACTGGTTAATCTGAAAAATGCCGAACAGAAAGAAATCATGCTCAGGGAAATTCATCACCGCATAAAAAACAATCTTTCCATTGTCATCAGTATGATAAACATCCAGATTCGTAATTACCCTAACCCGGAATTCAGGAAACCCCTGAAAGATATTGAATTACGTATCCGGTCGATGGCCCTGATCCATGATTTTCTCTACTGTTCTGATGTTCCTGATTCCATTCCACTGGCAAAATATCTTTATTCCCTGTCATCTGCTATTATTGGCACTCTTGGTGATGACAGCATACAGCTTCACACAGACATACTACCCATTAACATTTCCGTTAAAACTGCATTGTCTTTAGGATTGATTACCAACGAACTTATTACCAATGCGATCAAATATGCTTTTCCGGGCCACCGTGAAGGTGAATTAACCATTATTGTGAAGCGGGTGATCAATACCAAGGATTATTTCCAGCTTACAGTTGAGGATAACGGAGTAGGCCTTCCTATTGGTTTTTCCCTTGAAAAGTCAGGATCTTCCGGAATGCTCATTGTTAAGCTTTTAATTGATCAACTCGAAGCTAAATTGGAGATCGAAAAGAAGAAAGGAACTTGTTTTCATATTTATTTTCAAAATTTTAATACTTAGCTGCTTTAGGCTTCAAGCTTCAGACTTCAGGTGATTCGTATTTCGTTATTCGTAATTAAAAAACTATGCTCAAACTTCATCTAAGACGAAATAATAGAAAAAGGTTTATTGAAATTTTTATTGGATCTTTTTATTCAATCACTCTTTATCGTGGGAGGACATGGAAAACATGGCCATGGAAGCACCGGTGGTCTCCGGGATACCCGGATGAATATTCCCCTGAATCGACCCGGTCATTCCCCTTTCGATGGCCGGTAAACTGGCATCAAGGGTTTCACATTCACCATTCGTTTTCGGAATATTACCCCAGTCAAATGATGTGAACAAAAGCTGGATGTTTTTGAACTGAATGTTAAAACACCGGAGTCATCTCAATTTTGCTTTTCGAAAAATTGAGGAAATGCTTCAAATTTATCGTATTGATTAGCTGAAAACATTGCGTCAACATAAGATTTTGATGTTGCTAAGTCAGCGATCAATCTTTCCTTAGCTTTTTCAGGTAAAAAATCAAACTCAGCAAATTGTCACTTTTATTTTCTTGCTCATTAACAAATAGTTATTAGAAAAATTAATATTCGTGATGATATCTCTGATTAATAATGCCTTCAATTTTTCTCTTCAATAAATTCAGGATAAGGATCAAATTTTTCGACCTGATTATAAGAAAGCTTGGCATCTGCTTCTGCTTTTGAGGTCGCTAAATCTATTATTAACCTGTCTTTAGCTTCCTGTGTTAAGCAATCAAAATCAGCAAATGCATCATAAGAAAAGCCTTCAATACCGTGCACCTCGCACAAGGCATAAGCATCTTGCGGGTCCTCCTTGATTTCATCGATCAGGGACTGAACATCAAAAATGTCTTCTTTTTTGATGGTCACTTTAATTTTTCTGCTCATATAAAAATATTTTAGAAGTGAATAACATATTTTATTGCCCGATTCTGTTTTTTCAGGTTCTGCTAATGAGAATTATCATGGTTGAATTTCCAGGATCGAAAATGAATTTGATTTGACAGGAGCCTTGGGGTTCGGTATATCTTTAGTCGCTGCAGGCGCTGCCTCATATTCAGCAACAGGAAGCTAGAAACAATGCGTTTTTGGGGTTAAAGTTATTGTCTTAGCCCCTTTTTCAGTTGGAAAATCATCCATCACCTTCAAGATGAATTTTACTTACTATTCCGTATACGGTATGAGTACTTTGAGCAAATGAACAGCTAATGCTTAACAGTTGCAGAAAAAAAAGAAGTTGAATTGGCGTTTTCATGTTGTGTTTTTAAGTTTAGAAATGTTAAAAATGATGTGGATTTAAATTATTAAGAGCTTTAATAAATGTTAAAATAATTTCCAGGAATGCATTTGTAAAACAGAGGAGGCAAATGAAAGGTTTTTATCCCAAAATCAGGTTAACTTTAGGTTAAATAAGTAATAAGCATAGGTAATGAGTTTATCCTTTCAAGTGTAATGAATATAGCAGAACCTTTTGTCAAATAAGCAATGAGATCATTTTTATTTCTGCACGCCTAAGATAAAATCTTAGGATTTATTGATGAAACAACTAACTTTGCTTTTGATGTAGCAATCAGGTTGCAAGGTTTGTTTTACCAGGGTTTTCCCTGAAAGTATCAGCACAATTTCCGGAACCTTCAATTGTATGATAAAAGATTATCTGGATCAAATCAATAAAACAACTTCCCAGGGTGACGCCAGAGAAGAAAGTTATTATCCGCTCTTCTCGAATTTTCTATATTCTTTTGCCCACGGTACTGGTAGGACCAAAACCCAAATCACCACACTACCAAAGAAAACGGATGCAGGAAATCCGGATTTCAGGGTTTGGGACGGCAGGCAGAATATTGTCGGCTACATTGAAGCCAAGAAGCCCGGTGAAAACCTGGATGTGATTGAAAGATCGGATCAACTCAAACGATATCTTAAAACGTTCCCGAATTTAATCCTCACAGATTTTTATGAGTTCCGGCTTTATCGCAAAGGTGAATTGATTGACAAAACATTTGTTGCGCGCTCTGTACTTGCCAGAAAAGGAATCCCACCGCCGGTCGAAAATGAGGGAAAATTTAACGCGCTGCTTTCAAAATTTTTTGCATTCTCCCTGCCGAAAGTCACTACTGCTGAGCAATTGGCCAAGGAACTGGCTATACGCACCCGTTTTCTGCGCGATGAAGTGATCAGTGTTGAATTGGAGCAGCAGGAAAAAGGAAAAGGCGAACTGTATGGGTTTTACGAAACGTTCAAGAAGTTCCTGATTGCAAACCTCACTGAAAAAGATTTTGCCGACCTCTTTTCTCAAACCATTACGTATGGCATGTTCGCCGCACGCACAAGAAGCGCTGACGGTTTTAACCGCAAGTTGGCTTATGATTTAATTCCCAGAACCATCGGTATTCTGAGAAATGTGTTCAAATTTGTTTCCCAGGGGGATTTACCCGCCCACACGGAGGTGATGATTGATGACATTGCAGAAGTGCTGAACGCTGCCGATGTTAAAAACATCTTACAAAAATATTACAAAGCAGGCAAGGGGAAAGACCCCATCGTTCATTTCTACGAAACATTTCTGAACGAATACGACCCTGCTACCAGAGAGAAACGCGGCGTGTATTACACCCCTGAACCGGTCGTACGCTACATCGTCCGCAGCGTGCACGAAATTCTAAAAACTCATTTTGACCTCGATGACGGCCTTGCCAGCAAAGAGGTAACTCTTTTAGACCCTGCCGGAGGAACGCTTACCTTCCCGGCTGAAGCCATCAAGCTGGCCGTAAAAGAATACAACGGTAAGTATGGCGAGGGAGGTGTGAAAAAACTGATCAGCGAGCACATCCTGAAGAACTTTTACGCCTTTGAGCTGATGATGGCCCCTTACGCCATCGGGCATATCAAGATGAGTTTTCTTCTGGAAGAATTAGGCTATACCATGAAAGACAATGAGCGCTTTAAGCTCTATCTTACTAACACCCTCGACATGGAAGACCTCAGCCAGACACTAATTCCGGGACTTGAAAGTTTAAGTGAAGAAAGCCACGAAGCGGGTAAAATAAAAAAGAACGAGCCCATCCTGGTGATCATGGGAAATCCGCCCTATTCCGCTAATTCCGCTAATTATAATGAATGGACGGAAAAGCTTCTGAAAGAAGATCTGGATGGAGCGCAAAGCTATTATAAAATAAATGGAACAGCATTAAAAGAACATAATCCGAAATTATTGCAGGATGATTATGTAAAATTTTTGCGTTTTGCACAATGGAAAATACACAAAGCGGGTAAGGGAATTGTCGGAATGATCACCAACCATGGCTATCTGAATAATGTGACTTTTCCGGGAATGCGGCAAAGTTTAATGCGGACCTTCAACGAAATTTATATTCTGGATTTACACGGTGACAGCCAGAAGAAGGAAAAAACGCCGGATGGCGGGAAAGATGAAAATGTTTTTGACATTACCAAAGGAACTGCAATTTCAATTTTTGTGAAAAAGCCGGATACTGTAGGTTGTGCAATTTACCACCGGGATATTTTTGGTTTAAGAGAAGAAAAGTATCAATGGCTCGAAAATAACGAACTCAATATCGGCGACTACGAAGTATTAACTCCTCAAACTCCCTGGTATTTCTTTATTAAAAGGAATACAAAGGAAATCGAACATTATAACCGATGGTTGAGCATAACGGAAATATTTCAGGTGAATTCAACCGGTATCAAAACACATCGGGATGATTTTGTAATTGCATTTAAAATATCTGATCTGGAGAATAGATTAAGACAATTCAAAGAACTTAAATTTCCAAAAGAATTTCTTCAGGAAGCTTATGGTGTAAAGGACACCTCAACTTTCGATATTGAAACTATGAGAAAGAAAGTAAATAATGATATAAATTTATTTGAAAGAATAGCACCAATATCTTATCGCCCTTTCGATTCCCGGTTCATCATTTATACAGATGATTTGATTGACAGGCCAAGAAGAGATGTTATGCAACACCTTCTAAAGGAAAACCTGGCTTTAGGAATTGGCCGACAAGGATATGTTGTTGGTGATGACCATCCATGGAACTTAGCGTTTATATGTGACAGTATTCTTGATGTCAATTTGTTTTATCGAGGAGGTGTCAGTGTTTTCCCTCTCTATCTTTACAAAAACGAAGAAAAGAAAAAGAGAAGTAGCATACAAAGCATGATGCTGTTTGAGCCTGAAAAAGAATATGAAAAAGGAAATAAAAAGCCCAACATTGCACTACGGGTTTTTGAAAAACTGGAAAAAACATATGGGAAAAAGCCGACACCCGAGCAGATACTTTACTACTGCTATGGGGTTTTATACAGCAATACCTACCGGGAGAAATATACGGAGTTTTTGAAAATAGATTTCCCGCGGATACCTTTTACAAGCGATTACAAATTGTTTCTGCAGATGGCAACTTTGGGCGAAGAGCTTGCCCAACTGCACCTACTTAACAGCAAAACACTGAATAATCCTCTTGTAAAATATAAAGGGCTGGGTGAAGATCTCATTGAAAAACCTGTATATAAAGAAGAACACCGGTGCGTTTTTATCAACGGGCAAAAATATTTTGAGGGCATTGAACCCGAAATGTGGAAGTACCACATTGGCGGTTACCAGGTATTGGAGAAATACCTGAAAGACCGCAAAGGCC
The DNA here is from genome assembly GCA_903929315.1 of uncultured Bacteroidales bacterium. Taxonomy (GTDB): domain Bacteria; phylum Bacteroidota; class Bacteroidia; order Bacteroidales; family FEN-979; genus CAIYUC01. The sequence continues at coordinate 18,351 of CAIYUC010000026.1, read as the reverse complement.
GTCAGATGGCAGACCCGGCAACCTATTGCAAAATTGCCACTGCCATTGGTGGTACTCTGAAAATCCAGGAAAAACTTGACCCATTGTTTTTGACAGCAGAGGAGAATCCGGTTGAGATGAACCATTTATAATCCATACAGACAAGGTTTATAAATTTCCACCTTAAATTCATGTGGCATCCGGCATCTGGTATCCATGCATCAGTTAATTAATCTCTTAGCTGACTTTACCTTTTCCTTCTTTATATATTGTTTTAAAATTATTCTCCCGTCGCTTAATGTGATGTGAAAAGTAAAGGATAATTTGGTTTTGCCAAATGCATTATCATAACTTGAATTCCTTAAGGAGCAACTCGAAGGTTTCCTTATGACTTAGAGATTCCAACTGCCGGGTTGCCTGTGCATAAGACTGACAATACAAATCCTCCCGGTAATTGTAGATCCTCCATTCTCCCTTGTGAAATTCGAGGGCTGAGAGACTTTCAACCCAGTCGCCGGAGTTCATATAAGTCACTTCCCCCTGTGCATTATTGATCTTACGGATCTCCGGTTGGTGAATATGACCGCAGATGACATTTTGGTATCCCTTCGAAATGGCAATTCCTGCGGCTGTTTCCTCGAATTGATTAATATAGGAAACCGCTGTCTTTACGCTATGCTTAATCCGTTTTGAGAACGATATTTTCTCACTTCCCATAGTGGTCAGCAGGAAATTGGAAAAACTATTCAGCCGGATCAGCAGGTCATACCCGAATGAACCCAGCTTTGCCAGCCATTTGCTGTATTTCATGGTGATATCAAATACATCTCCGTGGAAGATCCAGGTCTTCTTTCCACCGATTTCAATCAGGAGTTTATTAACGAGTTTAAAGGAGCCAATGTTGAACTTTACAAACTTACGCATCAGTTCATCGTGATTTCCGGTAATGTATACGACCTTTGTGTTTTTGGCTATCAGCCCGGTCAGGTGACGAATTACCATCAGGTGCTGCTTTGGGAAATACCGCTTCCTGAACTGCCAGATGTCAATAATATCTCCATTGAGGATCAGCGTCTTCGGACGTATACTGCGAAGGTAAGTAAGCAATTCTTTTGCATGACAACCGAAAGCTCCGAGATGGACATCCGAGATAACCACTACATCCACTTCACGTTTGGCAATCGAAGAACGTTTCATAATCTGGCTGCAAAAGTAAAATCGTTATAAATAAGAAATGTAAAAAGCTCATTATATTATTATTAAGCAATAGTTAAATAATTATTAAGGAGGTCCCCGGTATTAATTTTAAGTTAACAAACTATTAAATTTCAGTAACATATAAAAGTTCGTCGTGTTAATACTGACATTTGCAGCTTAAAATGTTTTGCCATGAAAACGGAAAACCGGGCGCTCTGGCTTACCGATACATTCGAAGATCATAATGGAGTTTCTATGGTATTGCAAGCCATGCACCGGGAGATAAAGAACCGTGATTTACCGGTTGATATAATGGTTTGCAGCAACACCCTGAAATCAGACAGTCATTTGATTGTCCTGAAACCTATTTCGGAATTCAATATACCACTATACCGGCAACAACCTCTCCGGATCCCTAATTTTATAAGCATTCGGCGGATTTTCCTTAAAAGGAAATATAGCCGTATCCTTTGCTCAACCGAAGGCCCGATGGGGCTTGCAGCATTATACCTGAAGAAGTTATATTCTGTAAAAACATATTTTTATCTGCATACTGATTGGATCAGCTTTGCAAAGGAGGCCATGGCCATGGAAGAGGCTGGGCTGAATCGGTTGCAACGTATTATGCGTATTTATTATAACAGGTTCGATCATGTTTTCGTACTTAATTCTGATCAGCAAAAATGGCTAACAGGCGATTTGATGCGATTCGATCCTTCACGGATTCTGATGACCGCACACTGGGCTGATGAGATTTTTTCTTCACAGAATGGCAGTAAATCAGAGAATTCAAATTCCAAAGCAAACGGACCGGTTATTCTTTTCACCGGTCGGATAAGCCAGGAAAAAGGTGTATTTGAATTGGCGGGAATTTTCAGGAAAGCCAGGGAAAGGATACCCAACCTGCGAATGCTTATTGCAGGTACAGGTCCTTCGGAGAATGCCCTTAAAATGGCTTTTCCTGAGGCAGAATATACAGGATGGATCGAACACGACAAATTGTCGGAGATCTATGCTTCCGCTGACCTGCTTATTCTCCCATCACGTTTCGATACATTCAGCTGTGTCGTCCTTGAAGCCTTGAGTTGCGGTTTACCTGTAATTGCCTATAATACAAAAGGCCCAAAAGATATTATTCAGGATTCAATCAATGGATTTCTCGTTGAAACGCCTGATGAAATGAGTGAACAGATCATTGAATATTTTTCTGATAAAAACCTGCAGAATTCCTTTAAGGAGGCAGCAATTAAACGTGCTGATGATTACACCGTCGATAAAATCCTGAATCAATTGTTACAGGATATTGAAATTCAAACTCCCCATCTTGTAAATGGAACATCAGCAACCTGAGCCATGGATTTGGTGGAAACATGGAGTTATCTATCATATCTATCCCCGGAGCTTCATGGACTCCAATGGTGACGGGGTCGGCGACATTCAGGGTATCATTAGTAAGTTGAATTATTTATCAGACCTGGGTGTTGATGGAATTTGGTTGTCACCTGTCTTCTTATCCCCAATGGTTGATTTCGGATATGATGTATCGGACTACAGGGAAATAGATCCCGTTTATGGGACCATGGATGATTTTAAAATGTTGATTGACAAAGCTCATGGTCTTGGTATCAGGGTAATTTCCGATATGATTCTCAACCATACTTCAGATCAGCATCCGTGGTTCCTGGAATCCATGGCCTCAAAAGAAAATCCAAAACGGAATTGGTATATCTGGAAAGATGGAAATAAGAGTGGCCCTCCGAATAACTGGAAAACAACGGTAGGAGGTAGCGCCTGGGAACTGGATGAGACAACGGGCCAATATTATTGTCACTCATTTTTTAAAGAGCAACCTGATTTGAATTGGAGGAATCCTGCTCTTTCTGAAGCTTTCTTTACGGAAGTAAAATTCTGGCTGGATATTGGAGTAGATGGATTCCGTCTGGATGTCATTAATTTTATTGTAAAGGATAAAAAATTCCGCAATAACCCGTATTTTTTTGGAATACCTGTATTTCAGCGGCATATTTTTACCAGAAACCGACCCAAATCGCATAAGATTGTCAGAGAACTGAGGAAATTGGTTGATCAATATGACAACCGGGTGATTGTTGGTGAGATATATACTTTGCCACCCGGAAATTCTAAAATTGCAGCCAGCTACCTTTCGAATGGAAGTGGAATGCACATGGCTTTTGATTTTTCCCTGATCTTCCGTCATTGGAGTGCCAGGAAATATTACGAGTGTATCAATGATGGTTACAGGTATATTCCTGAAAAGGGTTGGCCATGTAATGTATTGTCAAACCATGATCTTTTCCGCAGTATCGACCGATTCCCCTGGCGGCATAATAAAGTTGAAAAAGCGAAAGTAGCAGCAGCGCTCCTTCTTACTCTGAAAGGAACCCCCTTTATTTATTATGGTGAAGAGATCGGAATGCGGAATGCGAAAATCAAATATCGTGATATTCAGGATCCGCTTGGAAAACGTTTCTGGCCATTCTTCTCAGGAAGGGACAAAGCGCGAACACCTATGCAATGGAATTCCGGTAAAAATACAGGGTTTACTGCAGGGAATCCATGGCTGCCTGTAAATGCTGACGCATTAAAACGAAACGTTGAAAACCAGGAAAAGGATAAGAACTCAATCCTTAATTTCTATCGCATGCTTATCAAAATACATAAAAGTCATATTGCTCTTCAGCAAGGTCGATGGGTTCCATTGATTGCTGGCCAACATGGAATCCTGGCATTTGCACGTATTCATAATGAAGAGCGTATCGTGGTAGTGCTGAATTTTACCGGCAGGAAAAAACGAATATTCCTGGCGGAACATAACTTTGGATGCGTTTTATTTTCGACTCACAGAAAGTATGAAGAGATTTTTTATTTTCAGAACCTGTGGATATTCCCGTTTGAAGTATCTGTTTATAAGGCATAAGGCTTACAGGCTTCAGGCCATTAAATAAGTAGCGAAACTGCGAATTAGCGAAATAGCGAAAACCACAATTCGTAATTCGTAATCCGTAATTCGTAATCGAATATCCGGCATCCGTTAACAATTATTTAACACTATGTTAATTCCCAATTAATGCGTTTAAAAACGCATCGATCTACTTTTGCCGAAACCAAAATTATAATCCCTATGAAAAGAAAAACTTTTACCAAGTTTATTTTATCCATTGGTTTACTGGTCCCGTTGGCATTAGTAAAACCAGTATATTCTCAGTCCGGTACGGATACTTTAGCTCCACAGGTGACCACCCTGAGGGACCGGGTATCAGGCGTTGAAGACCGTATTACCAATGCAGAGGCGGATCTTTCAAAACTGACGAAAATAAAAATTTCCGGGTATGTGCAGGCTCAATGGCAGCATTTTGAGCAGGGTTCAGTATATCCCTCAAATTATTTTCAAATTCGCAGAGCCAGGTTCAAGTTGCAGTATGAACCTTCTACGGGAGTTGCTTTTGTTCTTCAGCCGGATTTTCAACCGAGTAATTTTGTTATTAAGGAAGCTTATGCACGCCTCAATGAACCATGGTTAAAATCCTTTTCATTATGGGCCGGTAAGTTTAACCGTCCTAATTATGAAGTGGAGTACTCTTCATCTGATCTTGAAAACCTTGAGCGTTCAAGGGTAATCACGTCCATTTATCCTGGTGAATACGCGATTGGTGCAAAACTTGAATTTACTCCGCCAAAAATTCCTTTAAAATTCCAATTAGCTGTTTTCAACGGTAATGATAACATGACCATTACGGATGCAACCGGAGCCAATATCAATCCTGACAATAAAGATTTTGATAATTCAAAGGATATCATGGCACGTCTTACCTATGCTTTCAAACTTGGAAACTTTGGCGGTCTGACGATCGGCGCTCATACATATATTGGGTTCCTGAGGGCAACCGTGGATACGGTCCTCAAATCCGATTATACACTCGATAAAACCGTTAAGGTTGGTTCATCATTGAACAGGAACTGGGTTGGTTTTGAAGCTCAGTTATATATGGACATTCTGGGTGGTCTGACATTGAAAGGTGAATATATTATGGGGACAAATGCTTACCCCGGTTTCAGCAGCACCACAACGGTCAACAATCCTACCACTTTTGCTTTTAACAAGACCAATGATAGCCTGACAATGTCAACCTTGTCAACAAAAACGACATCCTTCAGACCTGATATTATCCGTAATTTTTCAGGATATTATGTATACCTGATCAAGAATATCGGGAAACGCCACCAGATCTCAATCCGTTGGGATTATTATGATCCCAATACTAAAATTTCAGGTAATGATATCGGTAATACTGCAGTATATGGCAAAAACTTAACTACTACCTCGACGAAAACTGTTACAACAGGGAATGATCCGGTGATCATCAACACCACTACCACTACCACCGTTATGAACAGTCAGTATAAAAGCGGAACTGCCGATATTGCTTATGGGACCCTGGGTTTTTGCTATAATTATTACATCACTGATAATATCAGGTTAGGCATTGCTTATGATATTCCAATGAATGAAAAGGTCGGATCATTTACAGATAAAAAAGGAAATACGGTCGGCTATGTAAACCCATCTTATACAGTGACCGGAGGGGTTGGAGGAACAACAGATTACAGTAACCTGATTAAAGCGAATATCCTTACCATTCGTCTCCAGGCAAAATTCTAAGACATTAAATAATCAACTTAAAAATATTTGTTATGAAAAAGTCAAAAAATATTTTCAGAATAGTGGGTGCTATAGTCTTGGCAATGATCATCTTTGCCTTTATGCCTGCACCCAAAAAGATCACCATCAAAGGTTCGGATACCATGGTAATCCTGGCCCAAAAATGGGCTGAAGTGTATATGAAAGCTCATCCTGAAGTAATTTTGCAGGTTACAGGCGGAGGTTCAGGAACAGGGATATCGGCTTTAATCAATGGATCTACTGATATTTGTAATGCAAGTCGTCCTATGAAAAGCTCGGAAATTGATAAGCTGAAAGACCGGTATGGTTCATTAGGAATTGAGATCCCTTGTGCAAAAGACGGAATTACAATTTATCTGAATGAATCCAATCCCATAAAAGAACTGAGTATAAAACAGTTAAGCGGAATTTTTTCCGGAGCAATAAAAAACTGGAAAGATGTTGGAGGACCTAATTCCGATATCAAGTTGTATGGTCGTGAAAACAGTTCAGGTACCTATGTTTTCTTCCAGGAAAATGTCGTCAAAGGAGATTATGCAACCAGTTGCCAGACACTTCCCGGGACAGCCGCAGTAGTCAATGCAGTGAAGAATGATAAATATGGTATAGGTTATGGTGGCGCTGCTTATGCAGTCGGTGTAAAACGTTGTAATGTGAAAAAAGACGATAAAAGTACGGCCTATCCTGCATCAGCCGAAACAATTAAAAACGGTACTTATCCGATCAGCAGATATTTATACATGTATCTGAGGAACCGGCCTACCGGTGACATAAAGAATTACATTGACTGGATTCTTGGTCCGGAAGGACAAAAATTAGTGGTCGATCTGGGTTATTTTCCGGTTAAGTAGGGGTTAGTAATAAGTGGTTTTAAAGAGGTTATCTTCAAAACCTGGTTTTTAATGAACTCACCCCCGCCATTGAGGGGGTGAGTTTTTGTGATTAAATTCAAAGAAGCTTGCTCTATGGTTAATACCAATTTATTCTTTACTTCAAAGTAGCAAAGACACAATTTTTATGCATGATGAATCTTTAGATCCCCTTCCCCAACAACCTGCTTCCCCGGAAGTCCGGATAGATAAAAATGACTTCGTCTTCAGCCAGGGTACTTTGAAAAAGAAACTCCGGCTTTCTGAATTCCTCTCTGAGAAAATAATAACAGGAGTAGCCTTTCTTTCGATCACCATTATCGTACTGATTTTTGTATTTGTTTTCAAGGAAACGCTTCCGATCTTCAGGTCAGCCGCTGACCGGAAGACACAATCGACGTTGTCTGGTTTGCCTGAAAAATACAAAGGGGAGGCAAGTAAAACGGCAGACAATAAACAGGAACGATATACGGGCAGTGAAGAACCAAAACAGGAAAGGTACGGTTTAGCAGCGGACAGTGCGCAGACAGCCGGGAGAACGTCGGAAGAGGTTAAGGAAGATGACCGTTTATCCGGGCGAAGCGATAGGGTAGTACCTTTTTCACCTGACAGGGTCACCTTAAAAGGATTGTTTGGGAAAGTCTGGATGCCTGTATCTGATGTTCCGAGATATGGAATGGTGCCACTGATCGTTGGTACCATTAAGATAACCCTTATCGGTATTCTGTTCGCGGCCCCGTTGGCTATTCTTGCAGCGCTTTTCTCCGCAGCATTTTCACCAAAATGGTTGAAGGAGATCATAAAGCCGGCTATTGAAATTTTAGCCGGTTTTCCTTCCGTTGTCGTTGGGTTTTTTGCTTTGATGGTAATGGCTACCTTCCTTCAGCAGGTTTTTGGTTATTCAACCCGGTTGAATGCGTTTGTTGGTGGGATAGCCATGGCGTTGGCTGCGATCCCGATTATTTTTACCATCACTGAAGATGTTATGACGGCTGTACCGGAAACATATAAGGAGGCCAGCCTGGCCTTAGGTGCATCGAAATGGCAGACAGCTTTTTTCGTTACATTGCCGGCAGCAACACCGGGTATCTTTGCCGCGGTATTACTTGGGATCGGCAGGATTTTCGGTGAAACCATGATTGCCTTAATGGCTACCGGAAACGCAGCGCTAACTTCAATCAATCCATTTGAATCTGTGCGAACATTATCTGCTACTATCGGAGCTGAAATGGCTGAAGTAGTTTTTGGAGATACACACTACAACGTGCTATTCCTGATTGGTTCACTGTTATTTATTTTTACTTTCAGCATAAATGCGCTGGCTGAATTTTACGTCAAGGGAAGGTTAATGAGAAGATTTCAGGGTAGAATATCATGAAAAAGCTAAACAGACTTACCGGTGGAATAATGGTTGGAGCTACTGCATTTTCGGTTGTCCTCATTATTGCCATCATCATCGTTATCCTGATTGTAATTATTGTTGGTGGTAAGCATCAGATGTCATGGAAATTTTTATCCACATTTCCTGAAGATGGGATGACAAAAGGAGGTATTTTTCCGGCCCTCTTCGGAACAGCCTTGATGGTAATAATCATGTCGGTTGCTGCCGTCCCTTTTGGAACGATTACTGCGATATACCTGACAGAATATGCAAAAGCGAATTCAATTCTTGCGAAAATGGTCGGATTTGCCGTAAAGACCCTGGCTATGGTTCCTTCCATCATTTTCGGATTATTCGGCTTGGGATTTTTTATCAAGTTTGTTGGCAATGGTATGGACCATGTATTTCTGGGAGGCCAGTTAAAATGGGCCCAGCCGAATATATTGTGGGCCAGCATGACAATGGCATTATTGACCCTGCCGGTTGTCATTGTTTCTGTGGAAGAATCCATGAAGGCTGTCCCACGGGAACTGCGCGAAGCAAGCCTTGCTTTAGGAGCCACGAAATGGCAAACGATCCTTAAGGTAGTATTACCAGGTGCAAGATCAGGGATCCTTACCGGCACAATCCTTGCTATATCGCTGGGAGCAGGGGAGGTAGCTCCCATATTATTTACAGGAGCGGCTTATTACCTCGCCACCTTACCTACTTCCGTAAGCGACCAGTTCATGTCGCTGGGCTATCATATTTATATAATGTCCACACAATCAACCAATGTCGACCAGACGTTACCGATTCAATTTGCTACTACACTCGTGCTTTTAATGCTTACCTTTATATTGAATTTCACAGCGGTTATTATCCGGGCCAGATTAAGAAGGGCTCATTGATAATTATTAACAGGAACTCTTTGATCGATGAAAGAAGGAAAAATTAAAGTAAAGAATATTACACTATACTATGGTAAAAAAATGGCATTGAATTCAGTCTCGATGGATATTCTTTCGAAACAGGTCACTGCACTTATCGGACCATCAGGATGTGGGAAATCCACCTTCTTACGGAGCCTGAACCGGATGAATGACCTTATCCCCGGCGTAAGGATCACAGGTGAAATCCTTATCGATGACTTTAATATTTACGATAAACAGGTGGATGTCGTTAACCTCAGGAAAAAAATCGGGATGGTCTTTCAGAAATCGAATCCTTTTGCCAAATCGATTTTTGAAAATGTGGCGTATGGACCGAAAATAAATGGCATAAGGGACCATAAACAATTGAAGGAAATCGTTGAAACTTCGCTTAAAAGAGCTGCAATATGGGATGAAGTGAAAGACCGTTTGCACGATTCTGCACTTGGACTATCCGGTGGACAGCAGCAAAGACTTTGTATTGCGCGTACGCTTGCAGTCAATCCGGAGATCATTTTAATGGATGAGCCGGCCAGTGCGCTGGACCCGATATCCACCTCGAAAATAGAAGAACTGATATTCCATTTGAAAGAACTTTATACGATCATTATCGTTACCCATAATATGCAGCAGGCAGCAAGAGTGAGCGATTACACCGGCTTCTTCTATATAGGGGAATTGATCGAGTTCGGAAAAACCAAAAAGATATTTACAAACCCAGAAAAGAAACAGACAGAGGACTATATTACAGGGAGGTTTGGATAATTACATATTCATAATTACGCCTGCCTGCTGTCAGGCAGGGATTACGAAATAAAGTGAACATTGAACAATGAATAACAATGAATAACTATAATAACAAAAGCAACCTGCCAGCAATGATTAAAATAATAATTAGAAAATGACCGAATAATGGAAAGACATTTCGAATTGGAGCTTGATAAATTAAACAAGCGTATTATTAAGATGGGGAACCTTGTGGCATCACAAATCCATCAAACGATGTATGCCCTGACCCAATGTGATACAGAACTTGCCCTTGAGATCATTGAAAATGATACTAAGGTGGATGAGCTCGATGTGAAGATTGATAAGCTTTGCCAGCGGATCTTTGCCCTGACACAACCGGTTGCCACAGACTTGCGTTTGATCATGGCCGCTTTGAAAATGAATAATGACATGGAAAGGATGGGTGATCTTGCTGTTAATATTGCCAGCAAAATAGAGGGTTTGAATGATTATAAAGAAATTATCAATGAGTTGAAGATTGATGAAGTGGCAGCGATGACCGAGGTCATTGTAAAGGATGTTATCAATATCCTGAACACGAAAAATATTGTTTTTATCCGGGATATATTTGAAGCATCAATCGCGATCAAGGAAAAAATCCGTATTATTTCCGATATGATTATTGAAGAAATGATCCACAAATCGGATGTGATTGTAGTAGCTACCAACTTAATGATCATCCTGACCCAAATAGAAAGGATAGCAGGTTATTCACAAAATATTGCCGAATCCATCGTGTTCCTCGTGGAAGGAAGAGTGGTAAAACATTCAGGATTATTTAAGGATATGGCATCAGAAGAACATTCGGGCTAACCTTTTTTAAGAGTGAATGCAAAGGTAGTCCCCACACCCACCGTACTTCTTACGTTAATTGTTTGGTTATGAGCTTCAATGATATGTTTAACGATAGCCAGTCCAAGTCCTGAACCACCCTGTTCACGGGATCGGCTTTTATCCACCCTGTAAAACCGTTCGAATAGCCTGGGTATATCCTTCGCTTCTATCCCTATTCCATTATCCGTAATCTCGATCAAAAAATTCTCATCCATGTCAAAAAGGGAAATTTTCGTATTTCCCTCTTCATTTCCATATTTGATCGAATTATCAATAAGATTAATCAGTACCTGGCGAATCCTTTCTTTATCACCTTCCATAAATATTGGTTTGTCAGGATCGACACGTAATTTTAATTTTATCTTTTTCTTGTGAGCTTTGATCTCAAGAAGTTCGATAACTTCTTTGATCAGTCCGACAATATCAAACTTTTTCATCTCCAATTGAAGTTCCCCTGTCTCAAACCTTGAAATAGACTCAAGATCTTCAATGATCGCGATCATCCTGTCAATATTTTTTTTTGTCCTTTGTAAATATTCCACATTTACTTTTGGATCCTCAATACCGCCATCAAGTAATGTCATTACATATCCCTGTATGTTGAACAATGGTGTTTTCAGCTCGTGGGAAACATTTCCAAGGAATTCCCGGCGGTAAGATTCCATTTTTCTTAATTCTTCAATCTCTTCTTTTTTGTCCTGTGCCCAGAGTAATACTTCTTTATTAACGTTGGAAATAATATCCTGGCGGAGATCAATTTCCTTGTTTTTTGTTCCCCTGGGTGATTTTAGGGTGTGAATGGTCTTGAAGATCAGTTTTATCTGACTATAAATAAATTTTTCCAGGATGTATTTATAAATAAAATAGGACAATAGAAAGACTCCTGTATCGGTAACCAGCAATGGAAGTACCTGGATATGATAATGCAGGATCAATGCTGAAATAATATAAAGAATCGTCAGAACAACAACAATTGCAGCGGAATTAATCAAAGTCCAGGTATTGGGACTAAGATTTCGTGTAAAATTCATATTTATAGCCAACTCCTTTTATTGTTTTGATATTTTCATCATTTAATTTCTCCCGTATCCTCCGGATATGTACATCGATGGTCCTGTCGCCTACGACCACGTCGTCACCCCATACTTCTTCAAATATTTCTTCCCTGGAAAAGACTTTATTTGGTTTCGACATTAACAGGGCAAGTAATTCAAACTCTTTTCGCGGGAAAAGGATTTCCTGCCCGTTTTTAATGATCACATATCTTTCCCTGTCAATAATTGTATCCCCGAGGACCATTTGTAATTCCCTGGTTTTATCTGTAGGATATCTTCTGAGCAATGCATTGATCCTGCTCATCAGCACTCTGGGTTTAATGGGTTTGGTAATATAATCATCTCCTCCTGCATCAAGTCCGGCAATCTGAGTGAAATCTTCACCCCTGGCGGTAAGGAAAGCAATAATTGTCTGTTTTAGTTCAGGAATTTTCCGTAGCTCTGAACAGACTTCTATACCATCCATCCCGGGCATCATGATATCGAGGATGATCAGTTGTGGCAGATCTCTTCTGGCCAGTTCAATGGCCTCCTTTCCATTACTGCTGGTGATGAGCGAATAACCTTCCTTTTTTATGTTGTATCCTACAAATTCAAGAATGTCAGGTTCATCGTCGACAAGAAGGATCGTATAATCGCTCTTTTCCATATTTTACTTATCATCCTACTTTTTCAATAGTATCGGCCAACCTGTTGGAATACCCGGCTTCATTATCATACCAGGAAATGACCTTTACAAAATCTCCATCTATAACCTTGGTAAGCAATGAATCGAAAACCGATGAATGAGGATTGCCGATGATGTCGCAACTGACCAGAGGTTCGTCGATATACTCAAGGATCCCTTTCATAGGACCGTCAGCAGCAGCTTTCATGGCGGCATTTACTTCTTCTTTGGTGACATTCTTTCCCAGTTCACAGGTCAGGTCAACTAAAGATCCATCCGCTGTGGGCACTCTTACTGCAAAACCATCAAGTTTTCCTTCGATCTCCGGAATAATTATCCCGATTGCTTTTGCTGCGCCGGTCTTGGTAGGAATAATGGAAACGGCTGCAGCACGTGCTCTCCTGAGATCTTTATGCGGCGCATCGAGGATGATCTGGTCGTTTGTATAGGAATGAATGGTATTCATCAGTCCTCTCTTGATTCCAAAATTGTCATTTAAGACTTTTGTGATTGGTGCGAGGCAGTTGGTGGTACAGGATGCATTTGAAATAAGCTTCATGTCCGGTTTAAGGATCTGATCGTTAACACCGAGCACAATGGTGGCATCTACATCTTCTTTACAGTCGGCAGGAACAGAAAGGATTACTTTACTGGCGCCTGCAGTCAGATGCTTGTTCAGTTTCTCCCTTGTTCTGAAAATTCCGGTAGATTCAACTACAACGGTTACTCCGAGTTCTTTCCAGGGAAGGTTGACCGGGTCTTTCTCCGAAAAAACCCGTATTTTTTTCCCGTTTACTATGAGATAATCCCCTTCAACAGCGATCTCTCCTGGAAATCGCCCGTGAACGGAATCGTATTTTAAAAGATGAGCAAGTGTTTTCGTATCAGTGATGTCATTGATCGCAATCACTTCCATGTTGTTTTTCTTCAATATCGCTCTTAAAGTTAAACGGCCGATGCGGCCGAAACCATTGATGCCAACTCTTATAGTTCCCATATAGATGTATTTATGTTGTGTTAGAAATATGTCAAATGGAATATTCGTCAAAATTAAGGATTTAAGGTTAATGGTGGCGATTCATGTGTGAATTTTTTGGAAGAACTATTAACAAGTTACTGAAGTAGTGACAAAGTAACAGAGTAACAAAGTGACAAAGTGGAATTCAGAATTCAACGGGCACTAAAATACGAAACACGGAATAATCTGTCCATTTCCTTTCCTATCTTAAAATATTCACGTAATTTCGCACCGGTTTGACGAAAAATGGATTAACCATGTCAAAAACAACAAAATTTATCTTCGTGACCGGTGGTGTTACATCATCGCTGGGTAAAGGAATTATTTCCTCATCGATCGCCAAACTTCTTAAAGCACGGGGTTATTCCGTGACAATTCAAAAGCTTGATCCTTACATCAATATAGATCCGGGTACCTTAAACCCCTATGAACACGGCGAATGCTACGTGACGGAAGACGGAGCAGAAACCGATCTTGACCTCGGTCACTATGAACGGTTTTCCAATGTCCCCACCTCCCAGGCAAATAATGTCACAACAGGGACCATTTACCAGTCAGTAATAACGAAAGAAAGGGAAGGGGAATACCTGGGTGAAACAGTACAGGTGATCCCTCACATTACCGATGAGATCAAATACCGGATCAAGTTACTGGCACATAAGGGTAATTATGACTTCGTCATCACTGAAATAGGGGGAACCGTCGGGGACATCGAATCGCTTCCATATATTGAAGCTGTTCGTCAGATGCGTTGGGAGCTTGGACGTAATTGCGTTGTCGTCCACCTGACACTGGTACCTTACCTCGCTGCAGCCGGTGAATTAAAATCAAAACCGACACAACATTCTGTCAAAACATTACTCGAATCCGGAGTTCAACCCGATATTATTGTTTGCCGCACAGAAAAGCATTTACCTGAAAGTCTGAAAAATAAAATAGCCCTTTTCTGTAATGTGGCTCCTTCCTCAGTGATCGAATGCATCGATGCCGAGACCATTTATGATGTCCCCATCCTGATGCGCGCGGAAAACCTTGATATCGAGATCCTGAAGAAAGTTAAAATGCCTTGTAATACAGAACCTGATCTCGATGACTGGATAAAATTCATTTATAAGTTGAAAAATCCTTTAAGTGAAGTCACCATCGGGCTTGTCGGGAAGTACGTTGAATTGAAAGACGCATATAAGTCTATCAATGAAGCATTTATCCATGCCGGAGCCGTAAATGAATGCCGTGTGATTGTAAAATCGCTTCATTCGGAATTCATCGATGAATCAAACGTCGCGGAAAAATTGAGTAGTCTGAGCGGTGTCCTTGTTGCCCCTGGTTTTGGAGAAAGAGGGATTGACGGAAAAATCACGGCGATAAAATATGTAAGGGAACATAATATTCCGTTTTTTGGAATTTGCCTGGGGATGCAATGTGCCGTCGTTGAATTTGGCAGGAATATCCTGGGCTTTACTAACGCCCATTCGACGGAATTCAATAAAACTACGCCATTTCCGGTCATTGACATGATGGAAATGCAGAAAAAAATTGCAGGCCTTGGCGGAACGATGCGCCTCGGGGCTTATCCATGCAGGTTAAAAAAAGGATCAAAAGTTTTTGAAATATATAAAGATGAGAATATTTTCGAAAGGCATCGTCACCGGTATGAATTCAATAATGAATACCTGGAAGCCTATCAGAAAGCCGGAATGATCCCGGTCGGGTTGAATGAAAAAGACAATCTTATTGAGATCATGGAATTAAAAGGCCATCCATGGTTCATTGGGGTACAGTTCCATCCCGAGTTCAAAAGCACTGTGGTTAATCCGCATCCGTTGTTTGTCAGTTTTATTAAAGCAGCTAAGGACTATGCTGCGAAGCACACAAAAGGTTCAAAAAAATCATAGCATTTAGTTTCACGATCGATGAATAAAAATACGGTAATAGGACTGGTATTGATCTTTGGTATTTTCATTGCCTACAGCTATTGGATGACACCTTCAAAAAAAGAGCTGGAAGCACAAAAAAAACGAGCCGATTCTATAGCATATGTAAATGATCTGCGGAAAGATTCTGCGATCAAAGCCCAGGCAGCAATAGCACCAAGTGAAAAAACCGGGAAAGAAAAAGAAATAAGTTCAGGGCAACCCTTAGATAGCATGTCCCTTGTGAAAGCAACATTGCATGACCAGTTAGGATCATTTGCCGGATCTGCTATTGGTACGAAGGAGTATTTCACGATTGAAAATGAATTGTTGAAAATTAAAATTTCTTCTTCGGGCGGGAAAATTGATTATGTTGAATTGAAGAACTATAAAACCTGGGACAAACACCCCCTTGTGCTTTTCAGTGATGATTCCCTGCATTTTGGTTTGACATTTTTCTCCAATAACAGGATCATCAATACGAATAACCTATTTTTCAAACCCTATTATCACAACAAACCTCTGGAAAATCAAGCCTCATTGAAAATCTCCGGTAATGATTCCCTGCAATTTTCGATGCGGCTATATGCCGATGTTTCCGATACAGCTCCTGTTACGGGTAAGTATATTGAATTCCTGTATACCATGCGGGGCAATAATTATATGATCGGGTATAAAGTCAATTTTGTCGGCATGTCAGGGATTCTTGATGCAAACACAAAATACCTTGTCCTGAATTGGGATGCAAACATGGACCGGCAGGAAAAAAGTCTCAAGATGGAAAGGATGAATTCCACGATCTATTATAAATATTTCGAGGATAAAGTGGATTATCTGACGGAAACCAAAGACCAGGAAAAAAACCTGAAAAATGAAAGGATCAAATGGATCTCGTTTAAACAGCAGTTTTTTTCTTCTTCGATTATTGCGGATAATTTTTTCAGCGAACCAAAGATCAGGACAGCAACTTTACCCGGTAATGACAGGTATCTGAAATCCATGTATGCAGAGATCGGCATTCCCTATTCACCGGTTGAAAACCAGGGGATCCATATGACGATGTATTATGGACCTAATAAATATTATACTCTAAGGTCCTATCATATGGATCTTGAGCGCCAGATTCCGTTAGGATGGAGCTTTTTTCTGATGGCCTGGATAAATGTTTATGCCGTAATACCGGTATTTACATTTTTTGGAAATTTCGGATGGAATTACGGGATTATCATCCTCATCCTCACCATTCTTTTAAAGGTTATTTTGTTCCCCATCGCTTTTAAAACCTACAAGTCCTCTGCTAAGATGCGTGCTTTAAAACCGGATATCGACGAGATCAATAAAAGATATCCGAAAAAAGAGGATGCGATGAAGAAGCAGTCGGTTACCATGGAATTATACAAGAAGGCCGGGGTGAATCCGATGGCCGGTTGCATCCCATTGTTGTTGCAAATGCCAATACTGATCGCCATGTTCAGGTTCTTCCCGTCATCCATCGAGCTTCGCCAGTCGGCATTTCTATGGGCGAAAGATCTTTCATCCTATGATTCTATCTGGACATTTCCAAGCGGTTTCACCATTCCGTTTTACGGTGACCATGTCAGTTTGTTTGCATTGCTGATGACCATATCGAGCATCCTTTATACCCGTATCAACGACCAGATGATGGGCTCAACGCAGACTCAGATGCCGGGGATGAAAGTGATGATGTACATGATGCCGGCCATGTTCCTTTTCTGGTTCAACGATTATTCATCCGGACTGAGTTACTATTACCTGCTGGCTAACCTTCTGACATTTGCTCAGATCTACTTCATCCGCTCGACGATCGACGAGAAAAAACTTCATGCACAGATCGAAGCCAATAAAAAGAAAACCGTTAAAAAATCAGGATTCCAGAAACGGCTGGAAGATATGGCGAAAAAGCGCGGATACCCGGTAAAACGTTAATCAAGAATTACGCCTGCCTGCCGCAGGTTTACCTACCGAAGGTAGGCAGGTTTTACACTAAGGCCACAATGAATATTTTCATTGTGACCATTGTGCATGCTTTGTGTACATAGTGGTTAAAGAATTATTTAGGGTCGTTAATCCGTAAATCTTAATCTGTTTTTTCCTCCAAATACGCTATTATTCTCTCAAAAGACTCAAGAATAAATCCAACCCCTTCTTCTTCTCCCTGTCAAACTCAAAGGAGATGTTCTCATTAAGGTATTTTACTGCATCGATACCTGGAGGAATCGAGTCCTTGAAAAAGTCAATTGTTTCGGGTTTATGATTGATCCCATATTCGAGAGCTTTATCAAAGTTTTCCAGAACGTTGGCAGGAAGTCTTTTTGTTGATACCCAGGTCGCAAAAACAAAAGGGAGAGAGGTGAATTTTATCCACTCCTCTGCAAGGTCATAGATATATTCGAAATGTTTTACCAGTTCGAAGGTTTTATCTCCGATAGCTACAAGCGACTCAATGCCATTGGATCGTTCTGCCTCACCTGATTTTAAAAAAGTCCATTCAGGATTGATCTTCCAGAACTTATCGGCAAGTACTTTAGCCAGTCGTACCGAAGTCTTTGAGTCCCAATCCAGATAGATCTTTTGGATGGCTTCGAGGGGTTGATGGCTCAACAGTAAAACTGTTTTCACGGGATTTACTGCTCCGATACAGTAATTACCTGAATAATGTATTTCTTTTAATTCCGGAATAGAACCTACAGGAATAAGAGCAATATCGGATTTGCCATTTTTTAGGTTTTCAGCGCAGATAGAAGGCACTGCAAGATCGAGATGGAAATTATCCAGGTACCCCGAAGTCCGGATCCCATAAACAAATGGAAAAGTGTTTAAATATGAAACAGCCGATATTTTTAACGGATTCATTTCCCGGAGAATTTTCTGTAAAAATAGTAATTAATGGTTATCCATTTTTACTACCTCAAGCACACATTTAAAAACTAACTCCCACTTTAGGTTTGGGGCTGACTAAAAAGTATGGCGGATGATAATTTTTCCTTCTTTGTGTGCTCTGTTCCTTCTTAGTGT
>CAIYUC010000025.1 GCA_903929315.1 uncultured Bacteroidales bacterium | reverse complement strand
GAAAAAAAGGAATTTATAAATTCAATTCTTGTACGCAGGAAAGCTACATTTGGCAATTTTTGTTCGTTGGAAGTTTTAGCTCCCCGCCACATGCGGGCTCCCTTTATATCAATTCCTATAAAATTGTCATGAGGAAAGTTGTTTGCAAGGCCAACAGTATATTCCCCCTTGCCACATCCAAGCTCGAGAGTTATGGGATTTCCATTTTTAAAAAGGTCCTGATTCCATCTCCCTTTTATCGGATGATCTTTTCCGGAAACATCTTCTATTTCCGGCTGGATAACATTATCATAAGATCCCAACTCCGTCCACCTGACCAGTTTATTCTTTCCCATGCGCTGAGATTTATTTTCTGAACTTTTCGATTCTCAATCCGAAATCATAAACACCCTTCAGATTTTCAACCCGCATCCCATGCTGAATTTTAAACTCGTATGTACCTTTTAAGGGGAAATAGACATTTGATTTATACGGAAGATTCAGTTCATGAATATCTCCAAATCCCTTGCCGTACCACTTTCCTTTTTCATCTGCCAGGTTGTACTGAAGAGTATCTGTAATTTTTTTCCCATCCGGCGATGTTGTGGTCACGAAAAGATAAATATTACGAAATGGATATGAAGAGCCGTTTCTGATAGTAAAGAATACATTATTGCTGTTAAGGGTATCAGTTATTGGGACTTTAAAAGCAGTGATATCCATTAGTTTCCAGGTTTCTTCCGTCATAGCCTGGGAATTTGTATAAACTATCTTACTGTTACATGATGAGAGTAAAAACAGGAATGTCAATATGAAAATAAATGAAAATCTATTTATTCCTTTTATCATTGAATCTTCTGTTTTTTCTTTTGTGTGGACTCTTGGTCTGCTGACTTTTGTTATCAGGTGGGTCGAACCTCGTCAGGCTGTTATTCTTCAGCAAGTCCTGAGAAACAGGTGTTACTTCCCACGATTCATCGACAAGTTTAAGCTTATCGACTTTCCCCCCTTTTCTGTTAATTGCCTGTATCTCCCTGACCCTCTGCACCGGAAGTGCGATAAGGTTTGCATTTGAATGAGGATCTGTCGAATACCAGTACAGCCCTTTATGTACTTCAAGTTTCTGGAAATAACCGGTGCAATCAAGAGCTTCAAGAGGAATATCTCTTGGCGGAAAAGATCTTTGAGCATCAACGTAACAATCTAATTCAAAGTTGAGGCAGCATTTAAGTTTACTGCATTGCCCGGCGAGTTTTTGCGGATTCAGTGATAGTTCCTGGTATTTGGCATGAGTTGTTGTAACTGAAATAAAATTAGTGATATGTGTCGCGCAGCATAGTTCTCTGCCACAGGAGCCTATTCCTCCAATTCTTCCGGCTTCCTGGCGTGCACCTATCTGCCTCATCTCTATTCTTACCCTGAATTCATCGGCAAGTACTTTAATAAGCTGGCGGAAATCCACTCTCTCATCGGCGATGTAATAAAAAATGGCTTTTGTCTTATCGCCCTGATATTCAACATCCCCGATCTTCATGTTAAGTTTGAGTTCTTCGGAAATCTTCCTTGAACGCAACATTGTAGGGGTTTCGAGTTTCTTAGCTTCTTCCCATTTCTGAATGTCAACGGCTTTTGCCTTACGGTACACTTTTTTCAGATCATCTGTTGACGGATGTGACTTGAGTCGTTTTATTTGTTCTTCAACCAGGTGTCCAACCATGGAAACTCTTCCTATATCATGCCCCGGAGACGCCTCCACTGCTACCACATCACCAATCTCAAACCTTAACATGTTAACATTCCTGAAAAAACCTTTTCTGGTATTTTTGAATCGGATTTCTACTATATCATTTAAGTCAGGAGTTT
>CAIYUC010000024.1 GCA_903929315.1 uncultured Bacteroidales bacterium | reverse complement strand
TTATTGCACCTCACCCCCTTCCGGGACTACAGATTAAATCCACCCCTTCAATTTATAATAAGCTGTTGCGAACATTTCCCGGATGATCAATTCTTCATAATGTAATTGCGTCCAGAACTGGTAGCGGAAGACGATATTCCCGCCAATTCCGGGGATCATCCATCTGCGTCCGCCAAGGGTAAGATCATTATATGTCAGGTCAGATTCAATGGCATTTTCAAACGCCGGAAGGCCATCCACCTTTACAAATCCGATTTTTTTGAACGTAAGGACTGCCCTATTTATGTGTTCCGGAGAAGAAACTATGATGAGGGAGGTGAATATCGAATATTCCTGCCTACCGGACAGGCAGGGATCAACGATTTTTGAATTATGAACTTCTGACTTCAACATTCGTTGATCGTTATTCGATATTATTTTCAAAATATTGATCGCTTGTGACCGGGTATTGGTCCCAAGAGGTTCAAGAATTATCCTTGAACGGGCGATCCCGTGAAGAATAAGCTCATCTTTCATGAGGTTCACAGAACTGAGTCTGTCAGTTGTGTCGCCTGGAAGGGCAATAATTATTTTTGAGCGTGAAAACCGGTTTGCTACATTTGTCGCATACCAGTTCCTCATCAATGCCGATTCACTGGGCATGCCTCCTCCGCCTAAAACGATGATATAATCAGGCGGACGGTGAATGCCTGCATTTTTTGTCGCCAGACAATAATAAGACCAGAACGGAACAGAGGTAAAGCAAAGGATTATCGAGACAAAACAGATGCATCCAAAAGAGATCAGAATGTATTTCAGAATACGAAGGATGATCATGTGACCGGCTGTAAAATGAATTGGTGTTTAAGCTCAGAAACTCACCCCCTTAATCCCCCTCTCTTAAAAAAAGAGAGGGGGAAGCCAAAGGAGTTGGTACGTTTTTAAACAGCTTTTATCTTCTCCCTGACAATATCTGAAATCCCATCCACCGTGATCCTGTCCTGGAGCATGGTATCACGGTCACGGATTGTGACCGTATTATCCTGTAAGGTCTGATGGTCAATGGTGATACAATAAGGCGTACCGATGGCATCCATACGGCGGTAACGACGTCCGATCGTGTCTTTTTCTTCATAAAAGCAACGATACCGGTATTTCAATATATCCATGATCACCCGGGCTTTTTCAGGCAGGCCATCTTTTTTGATCAGTGGCAGAATGGCAAGCTTAACCGGCGCCAGGAAAGAAGGAAGACCAAGGACCACTCTTTCACTTCCGTCTTCTAATTTCTCTTCCCTGTAACCATGACTCAGCACTGCAAGAAAGGTACGGTCAAGACCGATCGAAGTCTCGATTACATAGGGTACAAAGCTTTCTCCCGACTCCTGGTCGAAATACTGGAGCTTCTTCCCCGAATAGGTCTGATGGGCAGAAAGGTCAAAGTTTGTACGGGAATGGATCCCCTCCAGTTCCTTGAACCCGATAGGAAATTCAAATTCAATGTCCGTAGCTGCATTTGCATAATGGGCCAGCTTATCGTGATCATGAAACCGGTATTTGGTTGCCGGGATGCCCAGTGATGTATGCCATTTCATACGTTCAGTCTTCCAATATTCAAATTCCTTCAGTTCTGTGCCTGGCTGAACGAAATACTGCATTTCCATCTGCTCGAACTCACGCATGCGGAAGAGAAACTGGCGTGCAACGATCTCATTACGAAAAGCTTTCCCTGTTTGGGCGATGCCAAAAGGGATCTTCATTCTTGCTGATTTCATTACATTGAGGAAATTCACAAAGATCCCCTGGGCTGTTTCGGGACGAAGGTAGATCATGTTTGTATCTTCATTGACCGATCCCATCTGGGTAGAAAACATCAGGTTAAAATACCTGACTTCAGTCCAGTTTTTTGTTCCTGACACCGGACATACTATCCCCAATTCGTCTATCAATAATTTTACATCAGCAAGGTTATTATCCGTAAAGGAACCATAAAACCGTTTTTTTATGGTATCGATCCTGGACTGGTTTTCGAGGAGACGCGGGTTGGTTTCACGGTACATCTTTTCATCGAAGGCTTCCCCAAAGCGTTGTTTCGCTTTATCCACCTCTTTCTGGATCTTATCTTCGATCTTCTGAATATGATCTTCGATCAGGACATCGGCACGGTAGCGCTTTTTTGAATCCTTATTATCGATCATCGGATCACTGAAGGCATCAACATGTCCCGATGCCTTCCATACCGTGGGATGCATAAAGATAGCCGCATCAATTCCAACGATATTTTCATGGTACTGAACCATTGACTTCCACCAGTATTCGCGGATATTGTTCTTTAATTCAACACCAAAAGGGCCATAATCATAAACAGCGCTTAAACCGTCATAAATTTCACTTGAAGGGAAAACAAAGCCATACTCCTTGGCATGGGATGTGATCTTTTTGAAAAGGTCTTCATTTGCAGCCATGCGGCAAAATTACAATTATTAACTTTATTAGTGCATTTCTAATATTTGCTAGGACTGGAAAGTTCTTTTTAACCGCAAAGACACTAAGGCGCAAAAAAACATTAATTTTTAGTTATTTGCGCCTTAGCGTCTTTGCGGTGAAAGAAAAAAATCAAATCTGGGAAAAGCTATTTTCTTCCTGTTTTCAAACACAAATTTCCTATCACTTGTCCTGACAATCAGTTTTGTTCCATGTTGTTCAGCAGAAATATCGAGATGCCGGGCTTTGGCGATATTAATAAAAGTGATCATCTTTTCAAGCCCATCGCCTCTTTGAAAATTCACAACTTCATCGGGAAGGGCCAGTTGATTTTCACTGTATATGGATTCATCCGGCCAGTGAAGCAGGGTTTCATAAACCAACTCCAATGAATGTCCCATAAAAAAAAGAACAGATACCGGGTTTCTTTCGAATGCTGCTTTATAAAACGGGTTCCAGTCGATCGAATTCATGTAACGTCCGGCGTAGAAGGCAAGATCGATGCTGGATGCTGGATGCTGGATACTGGATGCCGGATGCCGGATACCGGATGCCGGATTTCTGAGGCTTGAAGCCTGAATCCTGAGGCCGGAGAGATAAGTTAGGATTTCTTCCCGGGTTTGAGATGGTGAAATAGTGAAATTTCCGGGTGAAGAATATTGTTTGTCAGGTGATGGTAACTTCGGAACAGTATGAAAGAATTTTTTCATGCTGGCAAGCATGGGCTCATTGGAAATGAGTTCAGGGAATTTTTCAAGCAGGGCTTTAATAAATTCACGATAGGGTTTATTATTGAACAGATCATCGTCTTTCGAAAGGAGTACCCGGTTTTCATAAGGGTACATTTGCATTTCATCTTCATCAAGATCACACAACATATTATCTCCTGTTTTTTCACCCAGGCGGTTCTTGGTGCCATGTTCGTACCCAAAGGCCTTTTCCAGCCGGATGTATTTCCTTGATCCACGGCAAGGAAAAGCAACCTGGAAATTTCGCTGGTAAAGGCTGTAGTCACGAAGAAAGTTGAGAAAGATCTCAAAGTTGACAGTAGTCTCGAGGTATTTTGAAAGCTTTTCGCGGAATTGTCTGTATTGTTCCGGATCAATGGTCGCTTCGGGAAAAACTGAATGGATATACCCATTAAGATTGGCAACAAGGGTCACTTGTTCATGTTCAAGAGCTCTGCGTGCCAGGGATGACAGCTCCGTACCATTGAACCACATTTTTTTGGTGAGGATGCGCCGGTTGTTGGTGAGGATCCCGTCACCGACCATGATAAAGTTCTGTGAATGAAGTGGGGTTCCCATCATGAATATCTTCTCCAGTGGTATTTCCGCTATAATAAAGAGCGCCGCTACATAGAGGCAGGCAAGCGATACACATTCTCCGGCGCCGGATTCAAAACCCGGTTTGAACCTGAAAGCATTCATTGCCTCAATGGTTTCAGTTTTCCAGTAAGGGATGATATCGGAATCATACTTATCAAGGCCGAAATGCTTCCGGATGTCCATCGTAAAGTAATATTTATCCCCTTCATACCCGAAGAGGGCATTGGACTTCTCCAGTGTTTCCATGTCAAGGAACTCACTGAAGCGGTTGATCTCAGTCTGTTTGTCCGTCAGACCCCAGGTTTCCAGGTCAAGATTGAAAGTATAATGATCCATGATGAATTGCTTGACCCGGTGGATTTTTTTCAAATGTGTCATTTTACTGATCCCGGAGAACCATTTTTCATCTTTCCATTTCCAGATTTCAGGTGACATAATATTAGCCAGCACCAAGGCAAAAAGAAGTTCAGGGAAGATGAACACTTCCATATCGGATAGGGTGAAAGCGGAGGAATATTTTTCGAGTTGTTTTGCGGTCATTTTGTCTTTTAGTACCTCACCCACCTAGGGCTGACCAAAAAGTATGGAGAATAATAATTATTTCTTCATCCTATGCTTTGTGCCTTCTTAGTGTTCATTGTGGTTCAGTGTTTTAAAAATTAACCACAAAGTGCACAATGTCTCGCACAAAGATCACAAAAACTTTTTAGACAACCCCTGACGGGGTGGGGTCATTAAAAAAGAAGAACCGTCCAGGAGTGCCAGATATCAGAGACTGATATGTGTGCGGCATCATCCTCAACGATTTTTCTTCAAAATTAAAAAGTAAATTGAGTTTTATTGAATGATCACTTTTTGAATCTCCTGAATTTCGTTTCCGGTTATCCGGATGAAATATACACCGGGATTCAACTGTGAGATGTCAAGCTTATAAGTTCCTGAGATGTTCATCTTTTGTTTACTGATTACGACGGATCCAAGCGAATTAAACATCTGTACATCCACCTGAAGTTTTTTACCGGAAATAATGTTCAGGTTATCTTTTGCAGGATTAGGATAGATATTCAATACTTTTTGTCTGGAAGCTTCCGGGATGCCAACAGCATTGTCGACCGTAATGGTCAGTTCGTTCGAAAAGGAACCTCCACCGCACGAATTCACTCCTTGTACTTTTACGTAGGCGGTTCCTATAAAACTGTTATTCCATGTAGCAATTCCCGTATTGGTGATACCGGCAATCGTACCGGCATCTGTTGGTGTAAGATTCCATGAATAGGTCGTAGCGTAAGTACCGCCTGTCGTTGTATAGTCAGTTGTGGGTGTGCCGCCGCTATGAACAATCGTGGGGCCTTGAGGGTCGGCAGGAACATTGGGTACCTGGGGATCGATGGTAACAGTTTCGGTGCCATTCATGTTCACGCTGCAGGTTGTGGAAGGGTTATTCCCAATAGCGGTATAATTACCGGCTGTCATCTGGTTTCCGAATGATATTGGATTGCCTGTGCCGGGTACTATGTTTGTTGTGGCATTTCCATTCAGGTATAAGGTATAATTTACTCCGGTCTGTGAACCGTCCAGACCTACAGGTGAACCGTTACCACCTTGTCCGCAGTAGGCTCCACCTCCGGTCATAGTAAATACCCCAGGCCCCATGTTGACTGTGATGGATAGATTACTCGACCAGGGGCCCTGGCATCCTCCGTTAACCGCTGCAACATGCAGTTGTGCCGTTCCCACAAAAGTGTTTGACCAATCTACTGTGACCGATACCCAATTTGGACTGAGAGTTCCGGCTGTTGACGGAGTTAATTCCCAAATATAAGAGGTAGCAGGTGTAGCTCCGCTTGTTGTATAGTCAGTATTCAGCGGGTCCTCGCAAAGCAGTGTGGGACCGGTCGGGGTTCCTGGTGTAGAAGGCTGGAGGCTGATAGTTACAGTCAAAACAGGAGACCATGGTCCAGTACCACACGTATTCAATCCCTGAACTTTTAATTGTGCGCTACCAATGAATGAACTGCTCCAGGCAACAATGCAGCTTA
Organism: uncultured Bacteroidales bacterium; assembly: GCA_903929315.1. Lineage (GTDB taxonomy): Bacteria > Bacteroidota > Bacteroidia > Bacteroidales > FEN-979 > CAIYUC01. The sequence continues at coordinate 21,403 of CAIYUC010000024.1, read as the reverse complement.
GCCCGTTATTGGTAACCGTACCTGCTGAAGGAGGTTGTAAATCCCATATATAGCTTGTTGCGCTGGAAGCGCCGGAAGTCGAGTAGGTTTGAGGGCCAGGATTAGCGCACATGCTGCTGTTACCGGTGGGTTGTCCCGGGGCAGCCGGAATAGTGGTCGCAGAAATGTAAGCTGATTTAATGATCTCATCTTTGCATATTCCATTGGATACAGTAAGACTTGCATCATAGTTTCCTGCTGAAGAATATAAAACCGCCGGAGAGGGTAGTGTGGAAGATGGCGGGGTCCCCCCCTGAAAAGCCCATGTAAAGCTGGTAACTCCAGATGACTGATTGGTATAGCTCACATTAAGGGGTGTGCAACCGGAAGTTGGGTTTCCCGTGAAATCCGTCAGGGTCATCATGGTTGAAGGCAAGGAAGTCAATGAAGATTTAATACCGTTCAGGCACTCTTTGGTAGAGTTATCCTGAACAAAAGCAATCAATTCACAATTGGCTGTTACCCAGGTTGGATCCTTTGTAAAAGTAAGGACATAATTTTGAATATTCCCTGAAGTAAAGTCTACTGTTGTTCCGTTTTCATTAGGAACCATGGCTCTTTCAACATGATTAAGGATCGACTGGCTTTCCCATGCATAAGCAATGTTGGATTCAGTGAGAACCAACTGAAGTTTTAAAGTTGTTGAGGTTATAGTAGCAACTTTCTTGACCATAATGTTCACGGTATAATTATTCCCGGCATTGGAACCTGACATGCAGATCGTGAGTGGAGAAGCTACCGCATATCTCTGGTTATACAATGGCAGGTAATAGGCATACATACTTTGGTTATAGCTGCCACCCACATAACTCAGGACCCCATCAAAAAAGGCCGTCGGGAGACCTGTGATATTATAATATGCATTCCGTGCAGTAGATGCAGCATTTGTAAATGGTTCATAACCAAGTCCGTTACTATGATATTCAATAACCGCCACCTGGCATCCGTTCGCAAGGAGGTCATCGGCTCCCATTGCTGCTCCGGGACAATAAACACAAAGGGTGCTTGTTCCGATTTCCATAACAACCTGGTTTCTTTGGACTCCTTGTCCAAACATTAATACTGTTACACAGAGTGCAATAAAAGTGAGTAATGTTCTTTTCATATTTTTGAGATTTGTTGAATTGATATCAATGTTTTTAACCGTCCAAAGGTAAAACAGATATATCAAATTGACAAATTTACTTTCTGCTTTTTACCATAAAACCATATTATTGTAACTGCCTTTAGATCGTTTTTACATCCGTCTGATAACGTATTTGTAAAATTGAAAAAAATCATGTAGGTTTGTGGATCAAAAAACCTAAAATATGTATTACTCAGGACAAGAAATTATAGAAATAGCCGTCAGAATCGAAGAAAACGGTTTTGCTTTTTATACAGCTGCTGCAAAAATGCTCAAAGGTCCCAATGACATTAAAAATCTTTTCCTCGACCTTGCTGAAAAGGAAGTCCATCATACGAATGTTTTCCAGAAACTTGCTGAAAAATTTGAAGCGGAAAAATTTGAATTTAATAAAGACGAATCTTCAGACTATATTAATTTTCTTGCAGATTCTCATTTGTTCGGGAAGAAAGATGCCGGAGCCGAGATGGCTAAAACTATAAAAACCCCAAAGGAAGCCCTGGAAATTGCTTATAAGTTCGAATGCGATAGCGTTGAATTCTACGAAGCGTTATATAAAAGAACCGAAAGCGATGCGAAGAAACTGATCGGCAAAATCATCAACGAGGAAAAGGGGCATGCCGCAGAAATCAAGCGGTTCATGTAATTCAAATCAAATTTATCAGGGAAAACAGTAACACACCTATTCTTACCATCAGCAGTTTGAGGAAGATAATGAGTGTAGTGCATTCTGCATTTAGTCTTGTGAAACGGCAAGTATTTTTCTACTTTTAGAAAAAATTTCACAATCTATGTTTAGGTCGTTAAAAATAATCGTATTCCTGCTTTTTTGTCTTTCTGCTCATGCCCAGCCCGACAGCCTGAAAAGGCAGCTTCAATCCTCGAAGGGTCCGGAAAAATTAAAAGCACTTCAATCCCTGACCAAACAGTATTTAACCTTGTCACCTGACAGTTGTGTGAAATATGGATCACAGGCTATAATAGTGGCAAGGGAACTCCATGATAAATTTAATGAAGCGTTAGCCAACAAAAGAATCGGGTATTCTTATTACCTCAGAGGTGAATTTGATAAAAGCATCTTTTATTATGAGAGAGCCTTCCAGCTAAATATTGATAATCATGATTTTCTAAACGCTGCTGAGATCACCAATTTATTCGGTGATGTATATAATCAGCAGGGTGATTACCAGAAAGCAATGCATTATTTCATGCTAACCGAAAGGAGTTGTGATACACTTATAAAAAATTTATCGTTCCAGGGTTCTGTAAAAAAACTGTATTCTATCCTTTACACAAACATCGGACTGCTTTACCATAATCTCGACAGTGTGCAAAAACCGCTGAATTACTTTCAGAACGCCTTAAAGTATGCCGCCGAGATCAATGACAGCATACGAATCGCCGCCTCATACTGCAACATGGGAATGATATACAACAGTCAGAAAAAATACAAGCTTGCCTATGAAATGTATTTTTTAGCTTTGAAAGTATCCCGGAACATCGGCGATAAACACTACGAAAGTAAAATCCTGAACAATATAGCCAATATTTTCGAGAATCAAGGCAAGATTGACAGTGCAATGCAATTTATTAAAATGGCGGGTAAAATTTCCACTGAACTGGGAGATAAATTAAACCTTGATTTTGCTGAAAGAAACATTGCAAGGTATTTCATAAAATTAAACCAATACGATTCCGCACTTCGCTATATTTCTAACGCTGTAGCCATCTCAGAGGAAATAGGCGCATTACAGAGAACGTTCGAAAACTATAATATCTTGTCACAGGTTTATGAAAAGAAAGGGAATAAAGAGTTAGCCCTCAAATATTATAAACGTTTTGAAGAATTGAAAGATTCGGTTTCAGGGCAGGATACGAGGGAAAAGATTGCTGAGATCCAAACACGGTATGAAACCGAAAAAAAAGAAAAGGAGAATGTAATTTTACGGAAAGACAACCAGATAAAAGAAATAACTATTAGCAGGGAAAACATCTTGTTGTATGTTTTTATTGTTGTAATATCTGTTGTTTTAATATTTCTGTTCATTATAATCTTTTTATTCAGGGTGAAAAGCAAAGCTTACCAAAATCTTGTGAGTCAGAATCTGCGATTGCTGGAGTTTGAGAAGCAGTTTGAGAAAAATATTGTAACCCTTTCTGAATCTGAAATTATAAACAGGACAGGTTCCGATGATGTCTTCCAGGGGTTGGGATTAAGGCTGCAGAAATTTTTAATTGAAGAAAAGCCATATCTCTGGTCAGAGGTCAATATGGATGAATTCTGCAGAAAATTAAATACAAACCGCACTTATCTCTCGAAAATAATTAAGGATCAATACAATTCAAACTTCCATGATCTGATCTGTGAATACAGGATCCGGACAGCGAGAGATATGTTACAAGATACCGCACACAAGCATCTGTCCGTTGAGGGGATTGGGGAATTTGCAGGCTTTAAATCCAATTCCAATTTTCATAAAAAATTCAAAAGTCTGGTAGGTTTAACACCCAACCAATTTCGTGACAGGGCGCTTAAAAACAAACCAATCCCTGAATAACAAACTTTTTACAAGCTATTGTAATACAACTTGATTCTTTAATAATTTACGAACAGACAGTCCTTTTGACGCTGAGACAGTCCTGATATTTGCATCCACCGTTTTATTGAAATAAATTTGGTTTATGCAATCCCTGAAAATACACATAACCGGAAAAGTCTACCATACAGGTTACAGGTATTTCATTAAGCAGAAAGCGTCACAATTTGACATCACAGGCTGTGTCTTTTATTGTCCTGACCGATCTGTGGAGATTCTGGCAATAGGTGAGAACAATAACCTGGATGAGTTTGTAAAGCATTGCAGGCATGGGAACAATGATTCTGTTGTAGAAGAGATAAAGTTGTCAGAAATCCCCTCTGTAGCTCTTGATTCCTTTGAGGTTGTTGATGAAGAAACATCAATTAATGCAATTGTTCATGATAATTAACCAATAATAGTTAATATGAAAAATCTAATTTACTCTTTAGCATTTGTACTAATTGCACATGGCATATTGAACGTTGAACATTGCAAAGCACAGAGTGCACCTGTAATCTTAAATCTGACCTACGATAGCATTACACAGACCGGTGTAACTGTCTATTGGACCACTGATTCCCCTGCAGATTCAAAAATAAGATGGATGGCGCCGGATTCAAATTACCAACCGCTTATTTTTACTGATTCTATATATGATTCAACAGCAGTAACAAATCATGTTGTTCCTGTCAGCAACCTCAATCCGGCGACAATTTACAAATACCAGGTCATTTCTCAGAGTACGGGTGGAATGGCCGTGGACTCGGGGTACCTTGTGACCCAGTCAGCATCGACCGGGAAAGTAGAGGTTTATTTTAATCATACCGTTGACACTACAGTCAGCGCCGGCGAGAAAGCGAATGGAAGCCAGGATTTTGAAACACTGCTTGACAACCAGATAGACAACGCCAGTCATAGCATTGACATCACATTATGGGAACTGGCAAATATAACTTCTGTTTCCGATGCACTGATCAGGGCAAAAAACAGGGGTGTAAAGATCCGGTTCGTTTATGATAATCAGGCTCCCAATACTCCCCTGATCGATTCCCTTCTTGCCAATGGAATCCCTATCCAGAAAAGAAACTATGATACCATCCACTCCATGCATAATAAGTTCTGGATCTTTGACTACAGGTATAACAGCAATACCAACGGGAAATATCTCTGGACCGGTTCCACCAACGTCTCTCATGCACAGTTCCACAGCGACAGAAATAATGTGATCGTGATCCAGGATGAATCCCTTTGTGCCACCTATACCCGGGAGTTTGAAGAAATGTGGGGCTCTCATACCGATCTTCCCGATCCCTCAAGAGCAAGATTCGGATCTGAAAAAATTAACAATGTCCCCCATATCCTGAATGTAGCAGGTACCAGGATGGAAGTCTATTTTTCTCCTTCTGACAGCGTCTCTTCTTCTCTTTCCAATCTTATCCTGACCGAAACAACAAAAAGCGTATTCTTCTGCATGTTTAAATTTACACTCCCGGCCATCGAAAATGCATTGCACACTGTTTTCAATGACGGGAAACAGATCAGTGGTGTTTTTGATTCATCCAATTCCATAATACCAGATTGTGCCTACCCGCGAATGAAAGGTACCGCTGATACAAACGCATGGAATCCTCCGGCCGATGTATTTATTGACACCATTGCAGGATTGCTTCATCATAAATATTTTATCATCGATGCTAATTCACCGGCAGGAAATAAAATTACTGTCACCGGTTCATTTAATTGGGAACCCCCGGCCTGTTCAGAGAATGATGAAAATGAACTGATCATATTCGACGCGAGAGTTAATAACCTTTACTATCAGGAATTCCACCAACGTTATAGAGAGTCAGGCGGAAAATTGATTGGAATAGGATATATAAGGACGGAAGAGCCAATGGGAGTTTTATTAAGCCAAAATTATCCGAACCCGTTCAATCCTGTCACAAACATTAAATTTCATGTCGCAAAATCAAGCCTTGTAAAAATTGTTGTGTACGATATGATGGGGTGCGAAGTTCAAACGCTGGTAAACAAAACTCTGAACCCCGGATCGTATGAAACAACCTTCGATGGGTCTTCATTAACCGGCGGAGTTTATCTCTATCAGATTTCCGCAGGCGATTATTCAGAGACTAAGAGAATGATGCTGGGGAAATAGCAATAGCAATATAATCAACCTGCGCCGACCTGTTCGTTGTATTAAAGATACCGGTAAATCTTTTATTCATATAAGTTTGATATGAACCAAATCAAAACAAAAATGAAACGTCTGGGATTTTTATTTTCGGTAATGATGATTATGACATGTATTATCATCAGCTGTAGTAAAAAAACGAATAATTCTCTTCCGGCTGAAAGGAAAAAGTTTGCATGGGTTGCCGGTGCAAAGGACAGCACGGGTTATGGAATGATTCTTTATTCTGCTGATAGCGGAGAAACATGGGTAAGACAAGGCCTGGGTACCGCAGCCTTGAAGGATATCGATGTTAATGATATCTGGGCAGTGGACGAAAATAACGTGTGGGCGGTTTGTTCTGCAAATGTTATTCTGAAAACGTCAGATGGTGGCCAGACATGGACGCGTATCCGGGCTCCTGTGAACTCAACATCATCACTGCTTTCGGCTATTTCCATCGTGAATAAAAGCAATATTTGGATCAGTGGTTCAGGAGGCACGGTCTACAATTCAAAAGATAATGGAACTACCTGGAAAGTTTTTGATTCAACCTGGTTTCACAAAGGATTGATGCAGGGAATCTGGGCAATCACTTCCACTAAAGTATATGTAGCAGGAGGGATTACCGGCAATGGGAAAACGAGAGGTTTTATTGGTTTTACCCTGGATGGTGGTGTCACCTGGGATTCTGTGTTTCCTGCAAATGACTACAACAGAATTGAGTGGATTGGCGTTACAGCCAACGGGAATACAATTGTGGTATATGGAGGGAAAGCACACTACATGGTAAGCACGGATGGAGGAGCAACCTGGAAGAACGATTCAGTACCTGGCACCGGAGGTGTTATCGGTGCTGATATTAATCACCTGATCATGCTTAGTTCCCAAAAGTGGTGGGGAGCTTTTGATTTGTGCGAGATATTCCTGACACTGAATGGAGGATCTTCCTGGAGTTCCCAGCCAGCAATCCAGACTGGTGAATTCCTCGTGGGTATTGACGCCTTCAACAGCCAGCTTGCATTGACCGTGGGAACATTACCAGGATGGCCCAAAAAAGGATCGATTCAGGAAACTTCGAACGCAGGGACGACCTGGGAAAACATCCATACTTACCATTCCTATCTGAATAAGGTCTCCTTTATCAAGCAATAATACGCTATGAAAATTGACATATTGAAATAACGTTCATTCACATAAGTTGATGGTTGACAGATGAAAAAAATTGTATTCCATATTATTATAACGTCATTCTAAAAAATTTTAACAATGAAAAACTGGAAAATCATTTTTAGTACGCTAATTTTATTCCCGTTGTCGGTGATGTCACAATGGAGTCATGATCCGGCAGTAAATACCAACCTGATTGATACAACGGGCTGGAATATTCTTCCTAAAGTTGCTACCTGTGCTAATGGTGACAGCTATATCTCATGGTTTTCGGCGATCGGGGATTTTAATTTCCATGTCCTGATGCAGAAATACGATAAAAATGGTTACAGGAAATGGACGAATGACCTGGTTGTAAGTGCTAATCCCACGATGACATGGGTTTCCGATTATAACATGATTGTGGATGATGAAGGAAATGCCGTCCTGGTAAACCAGGATTTGCGATCAGGATCGAACAATGTTTATGCCTGGAAGATTTCCCCGGCAGGTGAGTTTCTTTGGGGAGACAATGGAATAACCATAACCCAGGATACAAATATGCTGAATCTATCTCCCAAAGTTGTAAAAACGCCTGTTGGGGATTTTGTAGTCATGTGGGATAAGTACCCCCCAGATACTACCGGACCTGTAAAACCCGTCATCGGACTGCAAAGGATCTCAAAAAACGGAGATCTTTTATGGGGGAATGGTGTTTTCATTAGTGATACCATGTACAATTATCTTGCGGATATTCTCGCAACCGAAGATACCAGCATCATTGTTGCCTGGGATAAATCTCAATATTATGGTAAAGACACGACCTTTGGGGTAAGACATTATCTGCACATATATGCTCAGAAATATGATATGAACGGGAATCCGGTCTGGCCTGGAATCATTCAGGTCGACACGGGAAACAACCTTGAGGTCGAAAATTATATCCGCCCATACCTGGAGAATGATAAAAACGGCGGTGTATTTATTTTGTGGAAGTCCCTTTATCCGTTCTCAGTCACCGAATTGATCCAGCATCTCGATGCAAATGGGAATGCCATCTGGCCAGGATATGGCCGGGAAGTATCGGATCTGACTGATAATAGTCATTCCGATGGGGGCATGGTCTATATGCCTGCAACCGGTGAGCTATATGTTGCATGGGCGGAATATCATTATGACGCAGCCAATCTGAGCGATTGCTGGGGAATTTATGGTCAGAAATTCTCTGCCCAGGGTGAACGCCTCTGGGGTGATGCAGGAAAAGCGATCATACCTTTGAATTGTTCCCCCGACACGGTATATTTATTGCCGGTCGTAAAAAAAGCAGCCGCAAATGATATTGCTGTTTTTTACCAGAAGGAGTTTCTGCAGATCAATTATCCTGATACTGCAATTATAAACCAGATATACGCTACACGGGTCAATTCCCAGGGAAACTACGTATGGAATAATCAAGTCACATTGGTTTCCAATTCTACATTCGATGAAGAGTATGTGTGCGTGGGTGATTCTTCGCAAAACCAGTGGATCGTTTCCTGGTCCTATTGGAGGGATAATAATACAAGATCCGGTATTTCTGCCCAGAATGTAAGTATGGATGGTCGGTTAGGTCCCCTTGCAGTTCAAGAACCTGCTGGTTTAATGAATGATGCTGATTTCTCAATATATCCCAATCCCTTTCAACAATTTGCGACCATCCGTTATCAGCTTGCAGAACCGTCGAACATCTCCATCTCCCTTTATGATTCACGGGGTCTGTTCATAAAAAGGATTAGCAAAGGAAATGAATCATGCGGGGAACATTTTATAATTTTTAACAGGAATGATTATTCTCCCGGGATGTACATGTTGAAGATGGAAACAAACAGAACGATATTTTATTTAAAAATTATCCTTTTATAAAAAGTCCTTTTGTAATAAAGATATAATCAAACAGGAAAAATTAACCTTAAACCAAAATCATGACAGAAGAATTACTCAAAAAAGCAGATGAATTACTTGAGAAAGCTTTATTTGCTGCTGCTGTATTTCAGCAGTTCGACCAGGAACAGACCGACAGAATAGTGGAAAGGGTTTTTAAAGCGGGTTTTAACAATCGTGTGAAACTGGCTAAGATGGCTTATGAAGAAACAGGGATAGGGATGTGGCAACACAAAGTGCTGAAAAATGTCATCGCGACGCAAATGGTGTATGACGACATTAAAAATGAAAAAACAGTAGGTGTCATATCTCATAATGAAATCACAGGGATCACCGAAATAGCCCAACCCCTAGGTCCGATCTTTGCCGTTACTCCTGTTACAAATCCCACATCCACGGTACTTTATAAAACATTGATCTGTTTAAAGACCAGAAATCCGATCCTGATCAGCGCCCACCGGGGAGCTTTAAAGTCCTGTACAGAAACTGTACGGATTTGTTATGAGGCAGCGCTGGAAGCAGGCGCCCCGGATGATTGTATCCAGATTATTCCTGCAGGATCACGTGAGTTTACCCAAATGATCATGTCGCATCCAAAGATTGCCCTGATCCTGGCGACAGGAGGAACGGGACTTGTCAAAGCGGCCTATAGTTCAGGTAACCCGGCAATCGGTGTGGGACCCGGAAATGTTCCTGTTTTTATTGATGTGAGCGCTGACATTCCATTTGCGATAACCAACATAATACTCTCTAAAACCTTCGATAACGGTACTATTTGTGCCAGTGAACAATCGGTAATTATTGAAAATCAAATCGAAAATACAGTCATTGCTGAATTTGAAAAGCAGAAATGTTATTTTCTGACGCCTGAAGAGATAAAGAAAGTTGAAAGGATCGCAATTTCCCCGGATTCCGGTACCATGAATCCATTGATTGTAGGTCAGTCAGCAACTGTCATTGCAAAACGGGCAGGAATTGACATTCCGGAAAATACAAGAATTTTAATCGCAAAACTTGAGGGTGTCGGGAAAGATTATCCGCTTTCCGTCGAAGTGCTGGCCCCTATTCTTGCATTTTATTCAACAAAAGATTATCATGAAGCCATCAAGTTATGTATTGATCTCAACTATCTTGGAGGCATAGGGCATAGTGTTGGAATTTATGCAAATGATGAAAAACGGATTATGGAATTCTCCCAGATCATGAATGCCGGACGTATTGTAGTAAACACTCCCACATCACAGGGAGCGGTCGGAGGTATTTATAATCTTCTTCCCTCTTCATTCACACTGGGTTGCGGTACAGGTGGTAAAAATATAACGACTGAAAACATAACAGCTCGTCATCTGATTAATATCCAGCGGGTTTGCCGAAGGAAACCAAATGACAAATTTTTCGCATTTGATTCTTCAAAATATTTGGATGAATCACTTGATGTAAATACAATCATTAATGAATATAATAAAAACCATTAATTCCCGATCTATGATAAAATTTGAACATTTTCCGGAAGAAAAGCATTTGATCTGCAGATTCTCCGGGCGATTGGATACGCTCATCTGCATGAGCATTTCCGAAGAGATTCAAAACAAGCTTCAGGAATTGAAGCAGGGACAAAGTGAAACGAATCTAATAGAAGAAAAGATTGATTTTGATATGAAGGATGTTACTTTCATTTCTTCTTCATTTATCCGTATTTGTCTGATCACATTTAAAAATTCCCAAAAAGGAAATTTTGCAATCATCAATTGCGATCCATTTCTGAAAAAGATTTTTAAAATAGCAGGTTTGGATGATTTGTTAGGAGTTTCATGAAATTATGAAAAGAAAATGAATATGAAACCTAAGCACATTTTTACATTCTTTTGGATAATGGCATTTGGTAGCCAGCTTATCCTCCAGCAATCCTGTAAAAAAAAGGAGACTCAAAACGAACTCCCTTATTTGACTGTGAATTTACCAAAATCGGTAATGCAGAACGAATCATACTATTCGCTGAATTATCAGGAAAGGTCTATAGAAATGGATTTCAGTGAACAGATTGATTCTTCAACCATAAAAGGGAATATTTCTTTTTCCGACAAGTATGGCGCCTTGGATTCAATGTACAGAACGATTTCTTCCGGTAGAAAGATTATCATCGCCTTTCAGCCAGGTTTTCAGTTGCATGATGGCTGGAGGTATCTGATCACCATTACAACAGGCTTGAGATCAACTTCCGGCTTAACCTTTCAATCGGCGACTACGATTGAAATACGAACCACTGCAAGACATTTAGGGCTTGATTATGATACAATTAAACGGAATTCTATTATATGTATCAGTGATATCCATATGGGTGATCCAAGGTCGGTCGCATTAGGGTATTGCTGGTTCAGCAAGAATGCAGCCGCACTGGATAGTTTGCTGAAGATAGTGCTTATCTCTCCCCAGGTAAGACAATTGGTCATTCTCGGTGATCTTTTCGATGAGTGGGTGGTTCCTTATCGTATTTCACCGTTTGATCCCCTGTCAGGGATCAGCAATTCGAGGGATTACTTCCTTTCTATCGCAAACTCACCTGTTAATATCGACATCATTAATAAATTGAAAGCTATTGCATCCAGCGGAGCCATCCAACTTATATATGTTCCCGGAAACCATGATATGCTTTTAACACAGGAGATCCTTCAGGAGATCATCCCGGGTGTTACCTGGCAGGGAGATTCACCCGGACTCGGCCATTATTCCCCCCTGAGTGAAATCATTATGGAACACGGTCACCGGTATGATTTCTTTAATTGTCCCCAACCCCTGTCTAATCCTGGTCATATACTGCCTCCGGGATATTTTATTTCCAGACTGGATGCGGAAGGATTAATGGAAAAGGGGAGTAATAAAAGCAGAGGGCCTAAGACAGTTTCTGGTCAGGCTGAATTTCTGACTGCCTGGACAGCTGCTTTTACCTATCTTCTGCTGCATTATTCCCTCACTGTTGCACCTGATTCCGCAAACATCCGGATGGGAGGGATAGATAATTACCCGACTCCTTTAAGCTTCAACGGGGTTCGGGATATGTACGCAGGTAACATCGAAAATAATTGGGCTTCTACTGAAATCAGCAATGCTGTCCCAGTTACCATGCCTGTCCTGATGGCCATATTAGATGGAAGTATTGATCTCTCCCTGACGGCTGCCTATGAATATATGCAACCCCCTGTACCTACGCTATATAAAATAGTTGTCTTCGGGCACACCCATGATCCATTGTTGAAGGTCTATCCTCCGGGGAAACAATATACGGGCATCTATGCAAATACCGGTTCATGGGTTAATGCGGAGTTATGCAGCAAAGCGGTAAGAACGTTCCTGGTCATAAAACCAGCCGAGTGGACGGGATCAGATCTTGATGTAGTATCGTTATTTCAATATAACCTGGACAGCGGGAGCGGAAACCCAAACCCGGGTTTCATCCCTGTTCTGATATCCGAAGAAAGTATTGAAAAAAGTAAATAAAATCCGTTCGGTGTTTGCTGGCCGGGCGATATATTAAAGATGAGTAATAACCTAAAATGAAATAAAATGAAACGATTTGGATATTTATTATCGATCCTGATGATAATGACAGGAATTATCATCGATGGTTGTAAAAAAAAGGAAAACCCTGTTCCTGCTGAAAGAAAAAAATATGCCTGGGTTGCCGGTGAGATGGACAGCACAGGTTATGGTATGATTTTTTATTCCCCTGATGGTGGAGAAACATGGGTGAGACAGGGACAAGGTTCCGCAGCATTAAAAGATATCAATGTCAAGGATATCTGGGCAGTGGATGAAAATAACGTGTGGGCAGTCGGTTCCGGGAATGTCATTCTGAAAACCCTCGATGGTGGTCAGACATGGACACGCATACAGGCTCCGGCAAATAACATGACAACTATCCTCTATTCGATCTCCATTGTAAATACTAACAATATTTGGATCAGTGGAGATCACGGTACCGTTTATAACTCGACCGATAACGGAAATACATGGGCCAGGTTTGATACAACCTTCTTTAACAACAGACAATTGCAGGGAATCTGGGCAAACACTCCAGAGAAGGTTTATGTTACAGGAGGTCGTTCTTCGACCAGTGGGTTTATTGGCTATACACAGGATGGAGGCATAACCTGGGATTCTGTTTCTCCGGCAAATGATTACAACCAATACTTCTGGATTGGTGTAACTGCCTCCGGAAATACAATTGTTGTGTATGGCGCGAAGTCACATTACATGGTCAGTACCAATGGTGGAACAACCTGGAAGAATGATTCAACTCCTCACGCGGGAGGTGGTAGCGGACCTGCTGATATCAACCATCTGATCATGCTCAATTCTCAAATATGGTGGGGAGCGCTGGATATGGGGCATATTTATCTTACCAATGATGGAGGCTCCACATGGACTGGCCAAACTACTCCAGCAAACCTGGGAACGGACTATATGACAGGAATCGATGCCTGGGACAGCCAACTTGCATTATCGGTCGGAAACTTTGGAGGGTGGCCACTTTATGGTCCGATCATAAAAACTTCGAACGGCGGTACAAACTGGGTATTAAAACAATCTTATAATTCCAGTCTTAACAAAGTCTCCTTTATCAAACACTAATCTTACAGATCAATAATACTTTTAGCGTAAGGATCAGGCAGGTCATCACAGTCAGCGTACCCAGGATCATCCGGAGCGACTCCCAAAAGGGCGCCATGAAAGGGGTTTTTATGAGCGCCTGAAACTGGGAAACCACATTCCCGGCAACAACAGAAATAAAAATGGGTGACCTCAGATAAGAAGTTGAAAGTAAAGTTTTTTCTTGATTTTTATGTTGTTTTGTTGTAGCTTTCGCTCCATATAAATTGATGATCAAACAAAATTCCTCCTATGAAAAAGTTTTATTTCCCCTTGATTTTTGTGGGATTCATCTCGCTCGCAATCTGTTGCCTATTTTGGCAGAATTCATCTTCTCCTGTTAACATAAAAAAAGGAGACGGAACAAACAAGGAACTGCAAAAAATGCCTGAAAATCGCCTTCTGGCGATGCAAGCCGATTACCAGTTCATGAAACTGAGAAATCCGGTAACTGGTAACATTCCACCGGGGATTCGCTCACAGGAGCTCTCTTTTGTTTCCAGGTTGCCAGTGCATTCCGGAGAAGGGAGTCAATCGTGGAAATGGAGAGGACCTACCAACATAGGCGGACGCATGCTTTGTATCGCAGTTGACGTCAACGATGAGAACCACCTGCTTGCAGGCAGTGCCTCAGGAGGCATGTGGGAATCAGCCGACCGCGGCCAGAACTGGCACAAATCAACGGCCCCTGACGCTGAGCAAAGCGCCACATGCCTGGTACAGGACAGGAGACCCGGTAAGAATAGCATCTGGTATTACGGTACCGGTGAATTGCTCAGCACAACCGACCGGGATATCAGTACCAATGCCAGGACCATTGGCATCGGCAACGGGATTTACAAATCAACGGATAACGGGTCAACATGGCAGCCGCTGGCCGCTACGCAGGGAGGGTCCCAGGCCAACCTGAACGAGATTTTTCAAGGGATCTGGCGGATTGTTACCGATCCGGTGAGAATGGATAAAGACATCGTTTATGCCGCATGCTACGGTGCAATCATGCGCTCCGACGATGGTGGGGCCAGCTGGAAGGTTGTGCTGGGTGATATTGAAAACAAATCTTTTTCTACCGACCTGGCCATTACTTCCGACGGCATTCTCTATGCCGCACTGAGCAGTTTCGACTTGTCAGTTGAACCTCCCGGAAAGGCCGGCATCTGGAGATCGGCCGACGGAATAAACTGGAATAAGATCACACCGCCCGGCTTCCCTCACGATAACCGGATAACCCGCCTGGCACTCGCACCTTCGAATGAACAGATCATGTATGTATTTACGGAATCACAATCCCCCGATCTGAATCCCTTTAACGGTTATCCCAATTCAGTGAACACGTTCTGGAAGATGACCTGGAATACAGTAGCCGATTCCGCCGTGTGGGAGAACCGTACTCAGGGCATTCCGGGGCATGGCGACGGGAGTATAAACAGTTTTCCTTATTCGTTCGTCGTTTATGGCGGATACACCTTTACTATGGGGGTTAAACCGGATAACGAAGATGTTGTTTTCCTGGGAGGGATGAACCTTTACCGGTCATCGAACGGTTTTGCCGACAGCCTGGCGACCACTTTCATTGGCGGATATCCATATGACATGGACTCACTGCATGCGCTTCATCCTGACCAACACGGAATAACCTTTCTGACAATGGACCCGGCAACGATGTTCATGGCAAACGACGGCGGTATTTACATTACCAATGACTGCATGTCTGACAGCAGTCACATGTCCTGGGAACGACTGAACAACAAACTGACAACAACTCAGTTTTACAGCATTGCCATTGATCACGGTTCTTCGGGGGATGATTGGGTACTCGGCGGGTTGCAGGATAATAACTGGTATTACACTGTTACCAACGATCCCACGGAATTCTGGTTCAGTGTCGACATTTGTTATGATGGGTTCGCCACCTGTGTTGCGCCCAACTGGGAATATTGTGCCATTTCAGCCTACAGTGGAAATATCTGGACCTCACGGTTTGATACCGGGATGCACACCATGGATATTTTCCCGCAGCTTCCCGATACGCTTCTCAAATATTATGACCCGGTGATGGGAAGCAACACACTTTTCCCTTTTTACCAGAATTTTGCATTGGATCCGAATAATTATCAAACTTTCTACCTTCCAACCGTCACGAGCATCTGGCGCAAGGATAACCTTAAAGCTGCGGCCTACGACACCAGCCTGAGGAATGCAGGATGGAGCCATCTGAGCAATGTGAATGTGGGCAACGCTTCTGAAATCAGTTATCTGGCCGTTTCAAAAGTGCCCGCAAACAGGGTTTATTACGGCACCAATCTCGGTAAAGTCTACCGGCTGGATAGCGCTAACATGGGAAATCCCATCCCCGTAGAAATCACCGGAAGTAGTTTCCCGATAAATGCGTTTGTTGCCTTCATAGATATTGATCCGGATAATGCAGATCAACTGATGGTAACTTTTTCGAATTATGGCGTTCAGAGCCTCTTTCATTCTGATGATGGTGGTTCCAACTGGACGGCTGTGGGAGGTAACCTCGAAGAGTTCCCTGACGGAACAGGAAATGGGCCTTCTATCCGTTGCACAAAAATGTTGTTATACCAGGGGAAAGAAATCATTTTTGCAGGTACATCATGCGGCTTGTTTTCCACCACTGAACTGAAGGGAGATTCAACTGTCTGGATTAAAGAGGGAGCTGCTACAATTGGTAACGTTATTATCGATATGATCGATGCCAGGCAAACGGACGGTTTTATTGCCATTGGGACACATGGGAACGGGGTTTACAGCACTTACTATAATCCTTTGGCAGGCATTGATGAATCACCGGCGCAGCACTTGATCCGGGTCGGAAATGTCTTCCCCAACCCGGTGCTGGATGCAGCACAAATAGAAGTGAGTACGGAAAAAACGATACAACTTAAAACAACACTTTATTCAAATTCAGGGAAAATGATTAAAATGTTTGCAGATAAAACCGTTCATCCCGGAAAGCAAATATTACATTTTCAATTTGGGGAAATTCCTGCCGGTGTTTATTACATGGCTTTTGAAGACGGGAAAGAGGTAGTGGTAAGAAAAGCTGTAAAAATATCTACTATGTAAAATGCTAAAAGAAACAATTTTCATTAATTTAGTCAAATTGAAATCAGACACTAAATTGATGGGAAATGCATTGCTCCTTAGAATAAAAAAATGCTTGTGTTTTAGCATAGTGATATTCTGCTCTTGTGGTCACACCCCAAGGCCACTACCTGACTTAAACCAGTACCAGTTTAAAGAAACACGTGACCTGATCAGTTTTGTCAAGGAAGCTGCAGAGCTGTTTTCAAAAAAAGGAGAGGATGCATTTATTGAATTCGGAAAAGAGGGCAGCAAATGGTTTTCAGGCAAAAAGTACATCTTTATTTATAACTCATCCGGAGATTGTATTTTCCATCCTGTTTTGAAGGATCTTATTGGAAAAAACCTGTTGGATATGAAAGATCTGAATGGTAAACCAATTGGACAATTAATTCAATCCATTGCTTCAAATTCGCAAAAACCGTATGGATGGATCCATTACCTTTGGGCTGAACCTGGTGAGATCTTCCCTTCCTGGAAAGATGCTTATATCATTGGCGTCAAGGGACCTGATGGTAAAACTTATGCCGTTGGCAGCGGTACCTATAATATCCGGACAGAGATAAAATTTGTGGTAGATGTAGTTGATTCTGCTGCTAAACTTATCCAAAAACGGGGCAAAGAAGCCTATAATCATCTTTTGGATGAAGCAAGCATATTTTATTTTTATAATACATATATTTTCGTCCTGTCAACAAATGGTCAGCTACTCGCTGATCCTTCATTCCCGACCAATATTGGCAGGAATGTAATTGATTTCAAGGATTTTACAGGTCATATGATTATAAAGGAAATGCTTGAAAAGCTGAAGAAAGAAGATGTAGTATATCTTCCCTATATGTGGCCTGCTCCCGGGCAGGATAATCCATCGAAAAAGCTGATATATGCCAGAAAGGTGATATCAGGTACTGATACCGTAGTTGTCGGCTCGAGCTTGTATCTTATGGACCCTATCTGGGAAAAATTTTAATACTTAATGATGGCTACAAAACCTGGAAATTTAATATATGGCCTGGACGATAAGCCTCCCTGGACCATTTCATTTATTCTTGGGTTTCAGCATGTCTTTACCATGTCCAGCACGCTGGTTCTGCCTGTGGTCATTGCCAGAGGGATAGGAGGCGGCATTGATGTTGTTCAATCAATGGTTTGCTTTTCAATGATCGCTGCAGGTTTAGGCACCGTATTACAAGCACTTCGAAAGGGACCCGTCGGATCAGGTTATATTTGTCCAAACCTGTGCGGTCCGTCTTATTTGTCTGTCTCTGTTCAGGCTGCCTGGATGGGAGGACTCCCGTTAATGCACGGGATGACAATAATATCCGGTATGTTTGAAATGCTATTTTCCAGGGTAGTACATAAACTCAAGTTTCTTTTCCCTCCTGAAATCACAGGCCTTGTTGTACTTATGGTCGCTGTAGCCCTTATCCCTCTTGGTTCATCAAAGTTCGTGGGTATCGATTATGCCGGTGATGCGATCAACCTGAAAGAGTTACCTATAGCAATTATCACACTCTTCTCAATGATAGGCTTTAATATCTGGAGTAAAGGGAAATTAAAACTTTACTGCGTGTTGATCGGAATGGGAATAGGATATCTGATATCCATTGCCACTGGTGTCATTTCGCAAAAGGATTTTAATGTATTTCTGCAAGCTCCATGGTTCTCCCTGCCGGGTAAAGGGACACAATTACTGAGCTATAGATTTAATTGGGGATTAGTGCTTCCTTTTATGGTCGTTTCGCTGTGTCAGTGTCTTAAATCATTCGGCAACCTGATCACTTGTCAGAAAATTAATGATGAAAAATGGAGCGGTCCTGACATGAAAAATGTCGGGAAAGGTTTATTAGCGAGCGGTTTAAGTGTGACTATGAGTGGTCTGTTCGGTGGAATGGCAACTGACACTTCCGCCAGCAATGTCGGACTATCGGCAGCCACATCAGCGACCAGCCGCATTATAGGAATCTATGCAGGATTTATCTTTGTAGGAATTGCATTTTTCCCCAAACTGACCGCTATATTCTCAGTTATGCCCGAACCAATAATGGGCGCTATTATCATCTTTGTGACCTGTTTCATGATCATTCAGGGCATTCAGATCCTCGTGAGCAGCAAAATGGACACCAGAAAGACTTTCGTAATAGGTATATCCTTTGTTTTCGGATTAAGTGCGATCATTCTTCCTGGCCTCTATTCCCGCATTCCATCCTGGCTGAGCCCGATCTTTGCCTCATCCCTTACGTTATCAACTGTGCTTGCCATCTTATTGAATCAACTTTTCAATATCGGTGCCAGAAAAGATAACATTCAACTCAAGGGAAAGGATCAGGAAGGAAATCAACAATCTTAGTATGGGCCGGACCACACCATCTGTCATGACGTAATGATCCAGGAATTGATTTAAAATATCATTTAACAATATCGTTCATTTCGACCACCACTCAGGGTTCATGTTTAAAAGACATAGGATTATGACAAAGAAACAGGATATGCTTGAAGTTACGTTGGCCCAATATGTATCAGGGATTACCTTTCAAAGTATTGACCCTAAGGTAATCCACATTATCAAGCGCAACATTCTCGATTCCTAGGCGGGAATCTGCGCTTCGCTGCAAGACACGCAAATGATCCGGAAATTTGATCGGATGGCTTCCCTGACCCCGACCGAGCAAGGCATAGCTGTCTGGGGCTTACAACGGAAAGCGAGTACACCGGATGCGATTTTCATGAACACTATTTTAGGCCGGCGAAGCGATCTCGTTAACACATACATGTCGCCAAACAGAATGGGAAGCTCTCACCCTTCCGACAATGTGTCTCTCGTGCTGTCAATATCCAACTGGCTCGGGAAAAACGGGCACGACGTTTTGATTATTACTTATGTCGCATTTATACTGTCTTGTGCCTTTGCGGACTATTACAATCCAGAGCAAAACCAGTATGATCATGATGCCCAGACGCTTTTTTACCTTCCATTAGTTATTGGATTTGCAATGGGGCTTTCTGTCCAGCAGATGACTGAGGCGCAGCGAATCGCCGGTATGCTGGGGCTCGACATCAACCAGGCAGCCATGGGCGAGATCACTGACTGGAAACACTGCACTTTTGCCTCCTGTGCTATGCGCGCTCTGCATGCCGTCAAAATGTCTCTTGCCGGTTTTATAGGTCCGAAAGAAATCTACGATGGCGAAGCAGGGATCAATCGTTTTATCCCACTCAGCAAATCCATTTTGGATCCTCTGCCTGATCCGGGATCCATCATTTTCAAACGATGGCCGGCACTGGTTTTCTGTCAGACGCCCATTGATGTTGCCCTTGAAATCGCTCACAGGATAGACGACCATCAAACCATTGACCATGTCGAAGTGCAAATCTACAGGAAAGCGATCGATGAAGCAGCCATTGAATCCTCCTATCATCCATGTAGTCGAGCCGGCCGGACACATTCAATTCCTTACTGCGTAGCAGCGGCGCTCATCAAAAAAACGATCGATCATTATTGCGATTTCCCGCGTGGAGACCCCCATGATCCGTTAAGCGATCAGGACATCGGAGGAAAAGCGAACAGATATTTGTCACTTCTTACAGACAAAAAAAATGCAAATGCAATCATCAAACGAGTCTGGAACTTAGAGAATGAATCCTCCATCGGCTGGTTGGTTGCACCATTGGAGCAAAAAGTTATATAGAAAACGAACCTGAAAAAATACGATAATGACTAAACAGGTAATATCATCGATAGAAGAAATTGAGAACTTCTTCAATGTCTATAACATTTATAACTAGGATTAATACCAAGGAGATATCGATATTAAAACATGATACACATGAGTAAAAGTAGCATCAATACAGAGAAAGATCTGCATGATTTTTTTGAGGCTTTTAATTCCCGCGATTGGGAAAAGGCATTTAGTTATTTAGATGATAATTGTATCTGGGATGCTTCAGAAAAGCCCTTAGCAGGGAAAAAGGAAATTTCTGAATACTGGCTGAACAGTCGTACGCAAGGTAACAGTGCGGTTAAGGAAAATCTTGGGAAACCGCATAATATTACTATCTCCGGCCGGTTTGTTTATTTACAAACGCTTATTCACTTTGATTTCATTCAGGATGGAATCTACAGGGGAAAAGATTACAAAAAAGGCGAAACGTTGGAATTTTTATGCTGCGATTCATACGAATTAAATGAATATAAACAAATAAAATTGGCTTTGATTTTCACTAAAATTTTTAATGGCTCAAGAGAACTGTATATAAAGCCTGAGTGGGATTTAAAATAACGAATATGCAATTGTATGACTCGTATAATGAAGGACTTGCGAATACCCTGAGCCTAACATCTGATCCTTGACACAAGGAATAAGATTTAGGATAACCTTCAGTTTATATTTCTGATTATCCATAAAAATATGGATGATTGGAAATAAAGGAATCCTCAAGGGTGACGGGCACGCGCCCTTACATCTCTACAAATTGAAAAAATATTTACCGAAATATCTGACATTTTGAAAAATAATTTACTATATATAACGTCATAATTAATACAGTATAAATAAAATTTATTATCTTTGCCAATTATTAACCAAAAAGGCAGGATAATGAAAAGAATTCAAATTCAAGACAGCCAGATCATGCAAGTGGCAATACAGCAGGAAATACTTC
>CAIYUC010000023.1 GCA_903929315.1 uncultured Bacteroidales bacterium | reverse complement strand
TCTATTGACCGTACAAAGAATGTAAAAATGCTCGAGTCTAAGCGAATATTTTTACAAAAAAGGTTATTAAAAATCGAATCAGAGTTAAACCTATATGCTTGTCAACCAAGCAGCTTGGTTTTTAGTTAGATGAAAGTGAAGTGTGAAGAATTAATTTTTCATTTTTCGTTTTTCATTTTTCACTAAAATTCATCCGGTGGCTTCTTCAGCTGTTCCTGAGTGATTATAGGGCCGTCCTTGTTGACATATGTGCTGTCAAACCAACTTCTCAGGTCAGAAAAATGTTATCAAATTTTCTCTGCTTTTGTCGCAAACCCTTCAATATGCAAATAAAGAAAGTCAAAGCAATCGGCATCAAGAAAAACGCTAAAAATCCCGAAACCATTCCATATCACCGCAAACCAACTGATCTGTCGTTAGAAGCCTGGCAGATTGCCCTTCGTAAACAATTCGTTACCGGGAAAAATTTCGTCATCAGGAAATTTGACGGACACCCGTATTCAGTGATTATTCCGTGTATAATCCCGAAACAAAAAACACTTATAAAGTCGCCATTCGCAATAATGATCAGGTGATGAACTTTTGTTCCTGCCTCGACTTTAAAACGAACCACCTGGGTACCTGCAAGCATGTCGAGGCTGTTTTGTTGAGGATTCAGTCAACACCACGTCTCGTTACCTTGCTGAAAAAAGGGTACACACCGCCTTACACTTCCGTGTACCTTCAATATAGCAGGGAACAACAGGTCAAGCTCCGGATAGGGACGGATAATCAGATTAAGTTTAAAAACATTACATTGGAATATTTCGACAAGGAAATGAAGCTGACTCCTTTCGGTTTTGCCAATTTTGAGCAGTTTCAGGCAAGGGCTTCATCAATCGATCCCGATTTTCGCTGTTATGATGATGCTCTTGAATTTATCCTTGAATCAAGGGAAAAACGACTACGACATCTTTGGATTGATGAACGCTATCCAACCGGTGAAGAATTGGAGGGGATATTGGCTACAAAGTTATTTACCTATCAGCAGAAAGGGATACTTTTTGCCGCGAAGGCCGGACGAAGCCTTATTGCTGATGAAATGGGAATGGGTAAGACCATCCAGGCTATTGGCGTTGCAGAGGTACTGAAGCTGGAAACCGGGATTTCAAGTGTGCTGATCATCTGTCCCACCTCCCTGAAATACCAGTGGCAATCGGAAATCTAACGGTT
Source organism: uncultured Bacteroidales bacterium (assembly GCA_903929315.1). GTDB lineage: Bacteria > Bacteroidota > Bacteroidia > Bacteroidales > FEN-979 > CAIYUC01. The sequence goes on along the minus strand of CAIYUC010000023.1, from coordinate 40,037 downwards.
CACCTCAGGAACTGTCCAGGTCATCGAAGGCCTCCCGAATATACGCCGGAGTCAATATGAATCGGATGCTTTTTACAAGATAGTTTCCTACCACGCTCTCAGTAATGACTTTGACTCGATCAACCAGGTTGAATTCGATATAGTGATCCTCGACGAAGCCCAACGGATCAAGAACTGGAAAACAAAGATCGCACAAAGTGTTAAAAAGATCCGTTCTCCTTATGCCCTGGTGCTTACCGGTACTCCCCTCGAAAATAAGCTTGAGGAGCTTTATTCCATCGTCCAGTTTGTGGATCCGTTCAAACTGGGGCCATACTATCAGTTTCTCGACCATTACCAGATAAAGAATGAAACCGGCCGTGTGGTCGGTTATAACCATTTGCATGAAATAAGCCGGATGCTTTCGGATATCAGGTTGCGCCGCACTAAAAAAGAAGTTCTTTCCCAACTACCGGTGCGAATGGATAAAAACCTGTTTGTCTCAATGACCGAGCAGCAAACGGATTCCATAGAGGAAAACCCGGATGAAAATATGGAACCGACACTTCCGGGGATTTCCGGCGATGATGATGTTCCCATACCGGTTGGAGCTGAACCCCCGGCGTCATCCGCCACTTCACCTCCAGTCCCCGAACCTGCTGAATTGATTTCCAAAGGCCTTGGATTCCTCAGCGGAAAGGCTTTCGGGAAGTAATCAGATGTCTCTAATATCGTTCAATGAAATGAACAACTTTTAATGATATTATTAACTGTATTGATGAACTTGTAATGTTATAGATGTTATTTATCGAGATCAAACTGCATTTTTATCTCTAAAGAAGGTCTATCCTTAATAGCTAATGTGTTTATTATTTATATACCGATTTAAGAACGGAAATAATTGTAAACAATATAATACATTAAAGCCAATAAAACAGAAATGAAATTTCCTATCAGAAAATAATCATTCGATACTTTGTTTGTTTTATCTGTTTCTAAACGGGTTCCTAATTTTATTGCGCCTAAAAAAACAAGTATCATAAAGATATTGGAAGTAAAGGCTAGGAAAAGAAGGAATCTTTCCAGAATTCCCTTAAATAGTTCGATTCTTTGGTAATCCTTAATCTTGTGAGGTTCCTTGACGAAGATATGATCTAGCCAAAGAAAAATAAAGGAAGCCAACATCTCACCTATCACAAAAACGATCAAAAACAGTAATATTTTACACATTGGAAAGATATTTTAATGATTGAAAAATTATAGATTTAATGATCGCGTATTCCTCAATTTTTAATGATCTTTTGCGCCTCCACATTGCGGATGGGTCTCTTTTCATTTTAACTGCAACTTTTTTATAATCCGTATTATCCAGAAAGCTGGCGACATATTTGCAATCCTTAGTAGTCCAGCCATCATAAAAGGATTGAAAAATCCTGAAAAGGCCTGTGATATATGAGGAGTCGTCTTCTTTTTCCAATTTTATAATAAACCGGCTTAATGAGGATGTTTTCATTGCATTTAGGGACATTCTTGCAGTTGATAATCCTTTACCATACATCTCATAAGCAATCCTGCTATTTATCTGCGTGTCAATAGAACCAAAAAATAAAACATAGCGCAGGTCAAATGGTTTATTCGTCCTGACAAGTGCTTCTTCCAACGAAAGGATCACATTTATTCCATCTTGAAGACTTTTTACAATACACTGAAACTCATCTCCTAATGTTATGGTAATAGGTGATAAGAAAGAGTTAGTGAATTCTTTTCCTGTTTTATTTGTGATCTCTTTAAACCGGATCATCATCTGATCTTTGGGATATATGTCCGAGCTGTTTATAATATCGGCCATAAGAATAAAATATTTTTGCATAATATATGCAATTATAAAGTTATTGCAAATATATTACAAATTATGAAATTTTGCATTATTATTGCAAAAATATTTTATTAGTTGTCTTACTGCAATTAAATTGTCGATGTTTTTATTGGATAATTTTCTTTTCAAGAAACCGTTCAAGGGCGCGAATCCTGAGTAATAGAATTTTAAATCCGAGGTTGACACTTCATTTTTGTACGTTCATACTATCCTTGGAAGTTAAATACCTTAGCCCAATTTCCCCTCCCTAAATCCCTCCCCAAATCAGGGAGGGACTTGGATCTCCCCTTCCCTTATCTGGGGAAGGGGGCACGGGGAATTTGGAACAATGAATAACTAACAATGAACAATGAACAGTGAACAATTATTCACTATTAATTGTTAGTTATTCATTGATTTCTGTACTACCTTTTGCCTTCTCGCCCGATAAAGGATAAGATTTAAGAAAATTTTATCCAATGAAAAATACGATACTGAAAGATAAAAGTTTTGAGTTTGGGATTATGATTGTCACGTTTTGCCAACAACTTCGGAAGGAAAAGAAAGAGTATGTGCTGTCAAGGCAGCTTCTCAGGTCAGGAACGGCTGTAGGAGCATTGGTACGCGAAGCAGAATTCGGTCAATCCAGAGCTGATTTTATTAATAAAATGAATATTGCCTTAAAAGAAGCGAATGAAACTGATTATTGGCTTGATCTTTTAAAAGCTTCAGGATATCTGGATTTGGAAAAACATTGTAGTCTGTCAACTGCTTTAAAAGAACTGCTAAGAATGCTCATTGCAACTGTGAAAACGGCAAAGAAAAACAATGAATAACTAACAGTGAATAACTAACAATGAACAATGAACAACTAACAATGAATAACTAACAATGAAGAGGGCACTATTTATTGTTCATTATTAGTTTTTAGGGTTCTTTGTAAAAGTGAGTGGGTAAATTCACGTAAAAAAAATTTGATTAACCACTTTTGTAGCAGTAAGGAAAAACAGCAGCGATTATTACCCTTTCGAATCTCTATTGGGGTCAGTTCCCCGCCGCTTGCGATGTAATTAATATCTTTGTATGTATAAGTGAAAGCGAATACATACATCAATCACATAATATAAGCGTACTGTTGTACCATTTTGTTTGCCCGGCCAAGTACAGGAAGGGTTTGTTTATTAAGGCAGTTGACCAAACCATGAAAGAAATTTGCATGCAGATATAGAAGAGATTGGAAAAACCGCAACCACTTATCACCTTGTGCCGGTTAATTGTGACCACCATATTAGTCTGATAATAATTCATTTAATATGGTCAATTTAACAGGTTTGTCCACTTGAATGCCTGACCTTATCATGACTCAACTGGCCTAGCAAGTCATCGTAGATATTGACCACGTTGAAGATCTCATATTGAGCATATATTGTCATGTCTCAATTACTTTCATTCCTTTATCAACTTGGTTGTTTCCGTTTTCCCTCCGGTTGTTACCTTGACAAAATACAGCCCTTTTACCAGGCAACTGACGTCAATCTCTGATTTTTCTGTAACCAAGAATTGCTGGAGTACCTGGGTTCCTTCACAGTTATAGAAGGAGAGCAAGGTCTTATTGTTAACTTTTATTCCCCTCAAAAAGATTGTGATTATATCGGTTGCTGGATTGGGATAAACCAAAAGCAGGTCATCGCTGCTTTGATGGTCCGCTATACCATTGTCAAAGGAAACAAAATGCGCAGAATAATGATATATATTCTCAAGAAAAAAAACCGCGCTTTTTTGCGAATAAAGTTCTAAATAACCATTCCAGGGGCGCCAACTGTTATTGAGCCATACCTGGTACATCCCGGTTATCGAGTTTCCATTTGCATCGTAAGTGTATATGAGTTCAGAATAATTCACCCAAGTGGTTGACTGCCACATTTCAATCATATCAACCAGCATATCCCCGTTGCCATCATATGAATAGACATGCTTCCATCCATTTACCCAACTGTTGTTCTGCCAATACTGTATAATATAGGAAATCATGTTCTCATAAGTATCATATGCATAATCACAAAAATATACATTGACCCAGGTGCCGGTTTGCCATTGCTCATTATATGCGGTCAACATTTTTCCGCTGGCATCATATGTATATGTACACCGATAAATGTTTGCCCAGGCATTGGTCTGCCACAACTGGTCCAACATCGTCAGCATGTTCCCATTCGCGTTATACGTAAGAGTGTAAAGTTCATTATTCACCCAGGCATTGGTCTGCCATAATTCATCTAATTGGGTTAACATGTCTCCATTGGCATCATATGTATATGTATACCGCTCACTGTTTACCCATAATCCAGTGCTCCATACTTCAATTAACTCAGTCAATTGGTTGCCATTGGCATCACATGTATAGGTATACCTTTTATCATTGGTCCATAAACCTGCCAGCCACACTTCATCCAATTCAGTCAACTGGTTTCCGTTTACGTCGTATGTGTATGTGTATCTGGAAACATTTACCCATATGTTGATTTGCCAATTCTCATCGGTCTCTGTCAGCATATTACCATTGGCATCATAAGTATAGGTGGATCTCAGGGAATCAACCCACGAGCCGGTGGCCCATCGTTGCGAGAACAGGACATCAGGTTTTCCGCCGGTGTTAAATGTTTCGAGGAATCTTTCTTTAAGCCCGGTCGTATCATAGCTTACAATAGTATCCCACCGCCAGACAACCGATGCGGGTTCAAATGAATTCTTTTTTAATGGATACCGGGAAACATGCTTCCCTGGCAAAAAGCGTCTCTGCCCATCTTTGGCAATTCTGTGATTCGTTTTACTGATAACCGGATTACCCGGCTGATAAGACTGTGCAGAAGCAGCGCAGGTTACCAGAATAGCCGCAAAAAGAAATAGTATTTGCTTTCTCATGGAATTTTTTTAGTTAGGCAGGCTTGTCAACAACCTTAATTTTTAACACAGCGCACTGAAAAACCATCAACATCAGTATTCCATCTTCCGCCGTTTATTCCGGTACTGCCGGGGCTCATCATTAGGGCAAAGGCATCATGATCGTCGGAATAGGTAGCACTCCACCACCATCCGTATACGCCTATATCACCGAAGTAACCATCCCCATTACTCTCACCACCCGGAAGAGCCGTGAAACCGCTGCTATTGTCCGAGATATTGGTACTGCCCCAATGTGCTGCGCCTTGTTCTTTTAAATGCGCACCGGCTGCATCGGCACCACCTAAATAGGTGTATAATATTCCCCATTCATCAAAGCTTGCTACATGCCAGCCTTTGGGTGCAAGTATGCCTGTATTAACCGCGTACCAGTTGTAAAGAGCACCATAAATGGCTTTATTGGTAATATCATCATTATACCAAAAATATGCAGCAGTTTTCAAAGTATCCCTCACTGCGGGATTGGTAACATTGGGGATGGGGGTACCATCGTTGTAGTGTGTGGTACTCAAGTTCTCAACCATCCATGTTTGAGTTCCTATGACTACAAAGTGGTATACATTGCCATCCACATCGGTTATGGTGTTAGAAGGGCTGCTGCTATTGTTATTATCCTTCTTGCAACTACTTGTTACGAGAAACAAAGCAAATATGATAAACAATGGGTAAATCCAAATTCTGTTTTTGGTTTTCATTTAAATTTAATTTAAAATGTAAATACTTGGTTCTCTGTAAAAGTAAGTGCGCAAATTTAGATAAATTTACGTAAAAAAAATAAAAAGGCAAGTAAAACATATGTCATCCCAAGAAGATTTATTTGCCAAGGTCCTGATGGTAGAGGAACCATGGTTTGTTGATAAGGTTCAGTTTGACCAAGCTGTTGGTAAACTTGAGATTTGGATTGATTTCGAGCGTGGGTCGATATTCTATTACGAGGATAAAGAGTTAGGTATCAAAGGTCATTTTAATGCATATGATACAACTCACAAGACGTGGAGGCATCTTAATTTTTTTCAATACCAATGCTATCTTCATGCTTGGATTCCCGGAATTGATATCGGGGATGGCAAAGTAAGACAGGTTCAGTCTCCATGGGAAAGGCATGCCGCTGGGTTTACACGCCTTCTTGAAGCCTTGATAATTGAGTTAGTAAAAGTCATGCCTGTTCATCAGGTATGTCAACTGTTGAGGGTTTATGACAGCAAACTGTGGAAGATGATTAAGGCTTATACCGAGACAGCTCGTGCTTGTGAAGACTTTTCTTCTGTCAAAGTGGTTGGGGTGGATGAGACGTCTGCTCGTAAAGGCCATGACTACGTTTCGTTATTTGTTGATCTGGAGGAGAAAAGAACCATATTTGTTACCGAGGGCAGAGACAATGAAGTGGTGGCTGATTTTATTAATAAAATGAATATTGCATTAAAAGAAGCGAATGAAACTGATTATTGGCTTGACCTCTTAAAAGCTACAGGATATCTTGATTATGAAAAATATTTCAGTTTATCATCTGGTATTAAAGAGCTTCTGAAAATGCTTATTTCAACCGTTAAAACAGTGAGATTGAACAGTTAACAGTGAACAATTATTCACTATTAACTGTTAGTTGTTCACTAAAATTCATCCGGCAGGGCCTTCAATTGTTCATAGGTGAAGACGGGGCCATCTTTACAAACATACGTGGACCCGATATTGCAGCGGCCACATTTTCCCAAGCCACACTGCATTTTCATTTCAAGGGTAGTAATGACATTTTTCGGATCGAAACCCAATTTGTCGAGTGACAAAAGGGTATATTTTATCATGATCGGGGGACCACAGGTAATGACCTTTGTGTTCTCAATCGATGGCTTTACGATTTCTTCGAGGACTTTCGGAACAACTCCTACATTCTCATTCCAGGTATCTTCGGGTTTATCAATGGTAAGAATGACCTTTAACGTTGGATCTTTCCGCCATTCTTCGATCTCTTCTTTATAAACCAGGTCTTTGGAGGTTCTTGCTCCATAAAGAATAGTGAAATCCTTATAATCGTTCCTGTTGTCGATGCAATATTGGATCAAAGATCGTAAAGGTGCCAGGCCGATACCTCCACCGACAAAAAGCAGGTTCTTTCCTTTGATCTCTTCAATTGGGAACCAGTTACCATAAGGTCCACGGATACCGACATCCATTCCTTCATCCAGCATGGAGTGTATATCTGCCGTAACTATCCCGGCTTTTTTGATCGAACAGTCGAAATACCCTTTCCTTGTCACTGACGACGCAATGCAAAACGTACATTCGCCACGACCCAGAAGGGAGAATTCCACGAACTGTCCCGGCAGCCATGAAAATGTATCAAACAGTGCAGGATCCTTGAATTTTAAACGGTAAGTCCTGACATCAGGGGTCTCCTCGATGATCTTATCAATTTTACAAATTGCAGGTACTAATAATTGTTCCATATATTAAATAGTGAAATAGTGAAATAGGGAAATAGCGAAAAAGTGAAATTTTAATTTTTATAATTTCTACATTACTGCATTCTTGAATTCCTGCATTGAATTTGAAACCTGGTTCACCACATCAAAGATGCTGATGTTCACCGGGCAGGCGATGGCGCAATGCCCGCATCCAACACAAAGGTTCACGCCAAAGCGTTCTTTATAATAAACGAATTTGTGCATTGCCCTTTGACGCCACCGGCGATATTTTACCGGCCTGGGGTTATGACCGCCTGCCATTAACGTGAAATAACCATTATTGCAGGAATCATAGCTTTTATAACGTAACCCGGTATCTTTTACCTTCTCATCAGAGATCTTGAAGCAGTGACAGGTCGGACAAATAAATGCACATGTATTACAGCTTATACAATTCTTTGATATTTCATCGAATTCAGGGGAATCGAACGCCTTCTGAAGTTTTGCATTGATTTCCGCGTAGTTCATTTTCAGACGGAATGAGGCTTCGAATGATTTGTACTGTTTATTGATTTCTTCAGATGAGTCGATGCCAGATGCCGGATGCCAGATGCCAGAGTCTTTTAAAAAAGATTCCCCTTTTTCCGTAATTGCCTGTATGTAAATTTTCTCATTCAATCCGTTCACGATCCGGACATCATGGGCATCAGAATTCTCAACATCATAATCCAGCGAAGTACAAAAACAATTGACACCAGACTTATCACAACGAGGAGAAATGATCACCGTGTTTTCCCTTCTTTTCTGGTAATCCGTGTCGATATAATCCCATTTATAAACTTTATCCAGCACCTGTAATCCACGGGCGTCGCAATGTTTTACCCCAAGTATCACTCTTTTTCCTCCCAAAGGATCTTCGTCCACTTCGCTGACGGTCGTACCTGCACGGTTTTCCTCATATTTCATTACCTTGGCAGATCTTGGGAAAAATAAGGGTTTCACGCTCATGGTAAGATCGATCGGGGAATCGGGATCACATTCGGAAAGTTTCGCGACCTTTTTAAAATCAAATTTCCCAAACTTCTCCACCGGGGCGTAAGTGTCGTTGTTCACGATGATCCCTTCGTAGAACTTCTGAAGGCCGTTTTTATCTGTTTCGAAAACTGTAAAGCTCATAGTAAGGTCTTGAATTATAGTATAAAATCATCAGGATCACTCAGGCTGTATTTGTAAAATGCACCCCTGTCATCTTTTTCCATTCCGGCAAGATGATGCTGGAAATTCTCGTAAATGACCATTTCATTCTGCTTATGAAGCAAATGCAATGGAAGATGGCTGGGGCATGCTTTTTCACAATTCCTGCAATCAACACAACGTCCTGCAAGATGCAATGACCAGGTCATTAAAGCGTGAAAAGCGCTGGAAACGGTGTTGGCTCCATTGTAGAGCGCTGATGTTTCCTGGTCAATACAGCATTTCTCACAATAACATAAAGGACAGGAATGACGACAGGCATTGCAGCGGATACAGTTCTCAAAAATATCCTGGAAATATTCTCCGCGTTCGACAAGTCCTTGAGTTGCCAATGCTGTAATATCAGCATTGACGATATATTCTTTCTTGCCGGCAGGGGTTCCGAGGATTTCATCGTAAACCACCGCATCCGGCATGACACATTCAAGGCAATTCTGTGCTTTTGCCCCTTGTTCATTTAGCACCCCCGTGCAACTAATGCCGATCACATAAAGATTCTGTCGTTTAACCTGGTTCTCTGTCATCAGCATATTCAATGCCCTGCTATCGCAACCTTTTACAATGATCCCTACCCGCTTATTCCGGGTGTTTTCAAACTTCAGGTAGTTGGTAAGATTGAAAACCGATTTATCGTCAAACACCAGCCTGGAAATATCAGCTGGATGAGTGATTAGGACAGGCACCTGGTTGTCGTCAAAGGAGTTTTTCCTGTAACCGATAAAGATATCGATCTTCCCATCGGTAAACAATTTTGTCGCGATCTCCTGTATTTGTTTTGTGTAGTCCATTATTTCAGATTCTCCTTTTTATATTTATGAAGAGGTCCTAATTTCTTGATATCATCCGTGACTTTTTGAACCACTTTGGCGAATTTCGGTCCTTCGGCAGCAGAAACCCAGGAAAATTGAACCCTGTTTTCATGGTATCCCACAAAGTTCAACAGTTTCTTTATGACAAGAAATCTGCGACGTGCATAGTAATTTCCTGCTATATAGTGACAGTCACCGGGATGACAACCGGAAACCAGTACGCCATCCGCTGTGGTTTGTAAGGATTTGATGATAAACCAGGGATCGACTCTTGAGGAGCATGGTACCCGTATGATCCTGATATTGGGAGGATACTGTGTACGGGATGTTCCTGTGAGGTCGGAACCGGCATAGGAACACCAGTTGCATAAAATTCCCATTATTACAGGCTGCCAGTTGGCAGGAGCAACAATACCGGGATTTTCAATGCTAACGACATTCCCCTGGGTTTCTTTTATTTGAGTTTCCATTAGAATTAGATTGCAACTATCTCGTTAATGATTTGAGGATCTGTAAAACCAGCCAGGCTGATTGCCATACTACGGCAAATGGCCACGCACGAACCGCATCCCTGGCAGACGCCTTCATTGATCTTGGAAACGGTCCGCATTTCCTTTGAACCGTGTCCCATCGGGATCTCTTCTTCGACAATTGCCTGGTATGGACATACCTGGATACAATTCAGGCAGCCGGAACAAAATTCAGTATTGACCTTTGAGATCATCGGGTCTTTCTTCATGGTATCCCCTGCAAAAAGGCCGCAAACCTTGGCTGCGCAGGCTGAAGCCTGTGCAACCGTATCAGGAATATCTTTCGGCGCCTGGGTACAACCTGCAAGGAAGATACCTGCTTTAGCCGTTTCCACCGGTCTGAGCTTGGGATGTGCCTCCGACATAAAACCGTATTTATCATAGGAAACGCCCAACAATCTTGCAAGAGCAGGATTATCTTTAGGTGCTGTGATGGCCGTTGCCAATACTACGAGGTCGGCTTCCACTTCCACCACCTGTCCGATCTGGGCATCTTCTCCCCTGACCATCAGTTTATCTCCTTTCTTGTAAATCTTTGAAACCCGTCCCCGTAAATATGTTGCAGCAGTGTCAACCTGGGCTTTTTTAACAAATTCTTCGTATCCTTTTCCCGCAGCCCGTATATCCATATAGAAAACATAGGCGTGAGAATCATGAACCTTATGGTGAAGGAGAACAACATGCTTGGCGGTATACATGCAACAAATCTTGGAACAGTATTCAATCCCCTTGGATTCGTCGCGGGAACCGATGCATTTAATGAAGACAACATTCTTTGGCACTTTTCCATCGGATGGACGAAGAGGAAGACCCCCGCTCGGTCCGTTGGCTGAGACCATTCGTTCAAATTCGAGGGAAGTGATGATATCCTTGAATCGGCCTACGCCATATTCTTCATACGGTTTCGGATCCCATAGATCGTACCCGGTGGCAATCACAACAGCGCCAATTTCCCTTTCAATGACCTCATCCTGCATTTTAAAATCGATAGCGCCTTTTTCGCATACTTTTGCACAAATACCACATTTACCTTTTAAAAGCATGGTACAATGTTCCGCATCGATCACCGGTTTATTGGGAACAGCCTGGGGAAATGGTGTATAAATAGCCTTTCTTTTGTCAATGTTCATGTTGTATTCATTCGGCACTTTTACCGGGCATTTCAGCCAGCAGGCGCCGCAACCTGTACAGTTGCTGAAATTGACATAGGATGCCTTTTTTCTGATCTTAGCTTTATAATTACCTACGTAACCAGTAAGTTCGATCACTTCCGAATAAGGGATCAGTTCGATGTAAGGATGCGAGGCCACATCCACCATTTTCGGGGTCAGGATACATTGGGAGCAGTCGAGGGTCGGGAAGGTTTCATCCAACTGAGCCATCCGACCGCCGATGGAGGGGCTTTTTTCTATGAGTGTCACCGGGATCCTTGCATCTGCAATATCAAGGGCTGCCTGGATGCCGGCAATGCCACCGCCGATAACCAGCGCTCTCTTTGTCACTGGCACCGAGATCTCATGCAACTGTTCGTTGGCAATTGATTTTGCAACGGCCATACGGATCAGGTCGGCTGCTTTATCCGTAGCGGCTTTCTTGTCCTTTTGATGTACCCAGGAAGAATGTTCGCGGATATTGGCAACTTCCAGCAGGTACGGATTCATACCTGCGTCAGACAATGCTTTTCTGAAGGTCTTTTCATGCATCCTGGGAGAGCAGGCTGCCACGACAACTGAAGTAAGTTTCTGCTGAACGATAGCATCCCGGATCATTTGTTGGCCCGGATCCGAACACATATACTTATATTCAATTGCATATTTAACTTCCCTGATCTTTTTTGTTTCTTCGATCACCTTGGGTACGTCAACGAAGTCGGCTATATTGGCGCCGCAAAAACAAACGAAAACGCCTACTCTTGCCATTATTCAACCTCGCTTTCTGCTGCTGCAACAGCTTTTTTGGTTTTAATCACTTTCTGCGGAGTTTCCTGTATTTTCCCGATATTGGATAATGCGTCTTCTGCCGGAACGATATTTTTATTAAGTCTCAGATCTTCCCTGGGAAAACCAAATGCGAGCGCCATGAGCTGCGTGAAATACAGGATCGGAATAGTGTATTTCCAGCCTGATATTTTCACGATATCCGGTTGACGCATATCCAGGTTTGACTGACAAAGCGGACAGGCCACAACGATCAGGTGAGCGCCGCTTTCTTTTGCAACTTCCAGTATTTTTCCGCTTAGGGATAAAACAACATCGGTGTTGGAAATAGAAAAGGAAGCGCCGCAACATTCGGTCTTGTAATCGAATTCCACAGCTTCTGCTCCCAATGCTTCCATGATACGGTCCATTGACATCGGGTATTCAGGAGAATCAAATTGGGTGATGGCTTTCGGCCGTGTGAGCAAGCAACCATAGTAGCAGGCAACTTTTAATCCGCTTAGTTTTTTTGTTACTTTACTCCTGATCGTTTCCAATCCTATATCTTCGTAACAAAACTGCAACATGGATTTTACATCCACTGTTCCCTTGTAATTACCTTCCTGGATAATCGTGGAATTGATCTTCTTGGCCAGGTCCAAATTTCCATCCATCTGTACCTTTGTCATCTTCATCCTTGAATAGCAGGATGCACAAGCGATTCCCATTGTTTTACTCTCAAGTTGTTCTGCAAGGACGAGGTTACGTAAAGGAAGCGCCAGTGCCAGGGTTTCGGTCATGACATGTGCGGATGTGGCTCCGCAGCAATTCCAGTCCGGGATATCTTCAAGCTCAACATCCAGCGTCTTCATCACGAGTTTAAGTGTGTGATCAAATTCCTCGCTGGTACCATGAGCCGAACAACCGGGAAAATATGTCAGCTTCTTCATATAATGAATTGAATTTTTTAATGCTTTTAAATGTGATTATTTTCTTTTTTCAAGTTTGCCTGCCAATTCGAACATCTTCCTGATGGCTTTTGCACTTTTGGTGCTTTCGTGGCCCAAGGGGATTTTCCCTTTCAGCAAGGCCTTGGGGGCAAGGTTCATATCCTTAAAGAAATTCCGTGTACGGATATTGAATTCAGCCATCATACGAAGTTCATAATTCCGTCCGTAACGTTTGATCATTTCCAGGAAAATCTCATGGAATTTGCGGATATCTTTAACCTTTTTTGAGGTGGAGCGGTAATTTTCTTCGATCACCAGGTGACGTATGGCTTCCATTACAGCCGGAATATCGATTTCACGGGGACACCGTCCGCTGCAAGCTGCGCAGGTAAGGCAAAACCACATAGAATTGGACATATATGTTTCTTCCTTCATCCCCAGCTTGATCATCTGCATGATCTCCCTCGGCCGGAAATCCATATAGTCAGAAACGGGGCAAGTGGAAGCGCATTTGCCGCACTGGTAACAATTGAGCACATTAGCCCCGCTTTTTTTATTTATAGCTTCCAGAAACGTGTTCTTTTCCTCTAATCCAAGTGTAATCATTTCGTTCAAATGAGAATACAAACAATAAAAAAACAAAATTGATCTGTGAAATATTTAACAACAGGAAACGAAAAAAAAGAAACTTTTAGAAATTTCCTGCAATGAATTAACAGTGCAAAATTACAAAAAGTTTCTTTCGGAAAAATTTGGAAAGGTTCTAAATTACTGGAGTGTGAACTTAATAGGGAGATTGAAGAAAACCCTCACAGGAACACCACGTTGCTTTCCGGGAATCCATTTCGGCATTGATTTTACGACACGGATTGCTTCCTCATCGCATCCGCCTCCTATACCACGGATCAGTTTTACCTCGCTGATGGATCCATCCGGTTCAACAACAAAATTAACAAATACCTTTCCCTGGATACCAAGTTCTTTTGCTTCCTCGGGGTATTTTATGGTGGTAGTGATAAATTTATACATTTCAGCTTCGCCACCGGGAAATCCAGGCATCTCTTCTACAACAGTAAAAGGTGTCGGTTTTTCAACCTGTTCAACAACCTGGCTCTTTACTTCTGTCGGGGCTATTTCTTCATCTGACGGAGGCGGGGCATTGGAAGGTTTTGCATTAAGGTCTTCCTGGGAAACCATTGTTTCTTCAACGGTATCCGTACTAACAATAGGGGCTTTGAATACTATTTGTTTCACGATCTCATCAGCCGGTGGTGGCGGTGGTGGCGGTGGCGGTGTTTCCGTTTTAGCAATTTCCATCATATCAGCGGTAACGTCCTTGTCCACAACTACGGTTTTTACTTTAGCCATATACGCGGCAATAACCGGATAGGCAATAAGAGACCCGATGACAAGGAGCGCTATCAATAAACTAATAGATACATATTTACTGTATTTTTTCCTGAGTAGATAGGCCCCATATTCCTTATTCCGGTTCTTGAAGACCATTTCCTCCAAGGATTCAATATATTGCTTTTGAACTGCCATAGTAATTACATTTTATTTATTTACAGCCTCCATGTACTATTTAGGAGCATTCTTCAGCATCTCTAATTCAACGGGTGAAATATCCACTACTGCATACCCTGCAATATTACAGATAGCCATTTCATCAATAATATTCACGATATCCCTGTATTTTACTTTGTCGTCGGCCTTAATCAGAACAAATGGACCTGTCCCATGGGGTTTCATATCTTCTCTCTTTCTACTTTTTGTTTCCGCATCAACGATAGGATTGATCTCGCTCATACTGGCATCTCTTCGTATTAATTTTTTCTTGTAACCATTCAAGGCAACATTGAACTCTGTTTTTACGCTTTCTTTAAGAAGAAGATTGGCGATAGCAACATCATTATCAGTGATCTGTGGTCCAGGGATACTTATCCAGGAGGCTCCTTTATCATTGGATCTGTACATTTTAGATCCTGCCCTGGCAAAAACCGGTTTCAGACTGTCATCAATATAAAGGTACATCCTGACTTTTTCCGTAGTGATTGAGTCATGGAAGTTAGCGATCGTGGTAAACAGATCCTTATTTCTTCCAAGGAGAACCTTACGGATTCCGTCTTTACTGAAATCTGTTTTTACCAGAGTAGGCAATGGTGGTGTTTTAGGATCAGCCAGACCATTATAGTAATATACCTTGTGTCCTTCGGTGAGTAAAATATTGAGGGTTCTTTCCTTCGGAATTTTGGGCGCCTCATTTTTTTCTTCCGGTTTGTTCTTCTCCGGCATGGTAATGACCATTACTTTTGGCTTGCTGAATGCGGTAGTAAGCATGAAAAAGGTGATCAGCAGGCACATAAGGTCAACCATCGGGGTCATATCAATCCGGGTCGAGTACTTTTTGGGTCTTCGTTTTCCGCCTTTTTTCCCTTTTTCCTCTTGAATTATTTCAGCCATTTTTCCTTTTTTTTAAAAATAAAAACCACTCATTCCCCTTGTTATTTCGTCAGATTCGCCGGTATATCGGAAAGTTTGACCTCCTGTTTCTGAAGATTGGTAATGAGATTGAATTTATTTACATTATTGTCCTGTAAAATATCAATAATTTTTTTGATCAATTTATAGTCTGTCCCTGCATCACCTTTTATCGCAACTTCAGCATCCGGATTATACTTCCTGGCATTTCGGATCCAGTATCTGAATTCATAATTCGTAGAATCCTTCATCGGTATTCCTGCTTGCTGAAAATCACTTCTTTTAAAGATGTTAGGATGGGATTTTGACCGGGGCCATTTTTCCGGGGCGATCCATCCTCTTATGGAATCGATCGAAGTGCCGAAACTTCCCAGGCGACTGAAAGCCGTCAGTTCGTCCTTGGTGAAAGGTGGCTTTATTTTATATTCAATCCCCATGGCTTGCAGAATGTTGGTCCTGGTATGGTTGGTCGTATCTTTCCCATTATCAATGTTGAAATAAACACGTCCAATGCTGTCTACCATGATCGTCATGATATTCTTATCCTGAGCCTGTTTTTCAGAAATGGAGGAAGGCGTATCCACGAGTGCAGGCTCCTGAGGGCGGAAAGAAGTTGTCAACATAAAAAAAGTAAGCAGCAGTGAAAATAAGTCCACCATAGGCGTCATGTCTATATGTGGTGATCTGGCGGGTGCTTTAATCTTTGGCATGGAAATATATATTAAACGATGGTTAAAGTGTAAATGGTAAATGGCAACTATTCAATGTGTTACCAAGAACATTACTTATTTTTCGCAGCAAAAGACTGAACCAGACTGAACCCTGCTTCATCAATCTTATATGTAAAGCTATCGATCTGTGTGGAGAAAAAGTTATAAAGTACGATGGCCAACAGTGAACCTGCAATACCAAATGCAGTATTGATAAGGGCTTCTGAAATCCCGGTTGCCAATGCTAATGCGTCAGGAGCGCCTGCCTGTGCAAGAGCTTTAAATGCCCGGATCATCCCAAGCACCGTTCCCATAAGACCGATCAACACGGAAATAGAAGCAATGGTTGATAAAATGACAAGATTCCTCGAAAGGATGGGGAGTTCAAGGGCTGAAGCTTCTTCAAATTCTTTCTGCAGGGCAAGGATCTTCTGATCTTTTACAAGGGTTGTATCCGCCTGCAATGCTTTGTACCTGAGAAGACCTGCTTTCATTACATTGGCCAGAGAACCTTTCTGTCTGTCACAACCCTCAATAGCCTGGTCAATTTCATTGTTATCCAACTGCGTCTGCAGAGTTTTTACAAAAACGTTGATTCTTCCTTTTCCTCTGGCCCTCATAAGTGTAATTGCCCGCTCGATAGAAAAAGTGAAAAGCACCAATAAGACGGTCATAAGTAATGGCACCACCCAACCACCTTTATAAATAATTGCCAGGTAATTGCCACCTAACACACGACCTTCACGATTTCCTCCTTCAAAAAATGCCGGGTTCCCCATTACATAGATGAATACGAGAATACTAATGGCTGCCGCCACAAGAATTACACCCACTGTAAACCATGATCTTAAAGCGTCACCTACAGATTGTCCGCTTTGTTTAGTTTTCTTGCTCATATTGTATAATTTTATGAATTAAGTGATTTGTTGATTAAATTGCTTCTTTTACTACGTGCAAAAATAAAAAAAATAAGATTAAAAACTAATAATATATGGAAATCCTGTTAGATTGTAAAACGATATTAATTCAATCTGAATAAATTCAATTCATGCCGGTTTTATTTCAGTTTTTGCTTTATTTTTTCGATAACCTGGTTCTTTTTAATATTCAAACTTTTATCATCATTGGGATTGATCATTGTCATCCGGGTATAATAATCCACTGCTTTTTGCCCTTCTTCCTTTAATTTAGGGTTTTTATAAAACTGGCTTAAATGATAATAGGCCAGATAATCTAACGCTTCGAATCTTTCTTTGTTGTATTTTGCAGTATCCGTTTGTGTTTTTTCCAGGACGGTCTCATAAAAATGATTGGCTAACCCGGTCACATTGTTTCCTTTCTCATCGGTGGAATCCCGGTTGGATCTTGTCCTTGCCCTCCACAGCAATCCCTGCAGGTAATCGGGCTGCATCTCGTTAAATATCGCCAGGATTGTGTCTGCTTTAGCATAATTCTGAACATTATAGTATACTTTCCCAAGGTTATAGTAATCCATTGCATTGGCTTTCTTTAACTGAATTTTCAGGGTATAGATTTCAATGGATTTATTATAATTTTTGATCCGGTTGTTTGAAAACGCTGCTTCAGACAGCAACTCTGACCGTGAGGTGTCAAGGTAATAAGCTTTCAGAAGGTAGATAGAGGCTAAAGAATCCAATTTATTCTTTGAAAGTAACCTTCCATAATAAGAATAATCGGCAGGCCTGATTTTTTCAGGTTTTGCATGATTGAGAAATTTTTTAATATAAACGAGTCCTTGATCATACTGGCCTATTTCATAATAGGAGTAAGCCAATGCACGATTCAGGTCGTTTCTGGTAGTGTCTGACCGGTAAATTTCATTTATCTGGTTGATAGCTTCTTTATAATCTTCAAGATCCAGCAATGTGTTGATGAACTGGATACGCGCCGTTACATTTCCGGCATTGAGTTTTACGAACTTTACAAAATATTTTTTTGCTTCGTCATTCCGTCCTGATTTTGACAAAAGAAACCCCAGCTCCCTGTAAGCAGGAGCAAATGAGGAATCGATCTTTATCACCTCATAATAATAATTAAGAGCATCTTTATAGTTCCTTGCACGAAGCCATAACTGCCCAACCCTTAATTTCGCCAGGGGTGATTGAGGATTGTAATATTGGGCCATATTATAATTCGTGATGGCCTTCGATCCGTCATTCAGAAGAAAAATATAGGCATCCCCTTTAACGATATACAGATCATAATTCTTACTGTCAAGTTTCTCTGCTGCTCTTAGCCAGCCAAATACTTTTGCCGTGTCATAAATCATGGCTTTGACGTAGCCACCGGCCATCCAGATGAGTACCTGTGCTTGTTTTTCAGATGTGATAGTACTGGTTCTATTTGTTTTGGAGGGAAGCAGTGACAATGCCTTTGAATAATATTCCTGCACATCTGTGATGCGTTTCTCCATCAGGGCAATCTCTCCCAAGCCGACATAATTTACCGGGTTCTTAGGGTCTTCCTGGATGCCTTTTTGAAATATAACAGTTGCAGAGTCGGCCATTTCATGGAAAGAAATAGTAGCAGTATCAGAGAAATATTTCTGGAGGTAATTATTGCCAAAGAAGTAATAGGTTTCTCCATCAGCAGGATTCTTCTGAATCAGTTCCTTATAAATTTTCTCTGCATCCCCAAACTGTTCACTTCGTGTAAGTCTGACAGCACTATTTAAATCCTGGGCATTGACTGACATATTTAGCGCAAGCACCGGGATGATCAGTGATACGAGCCTGACTTTCTTAATTAGTCTTGACATATATGGTTCTCTTTAAATTAACGTTTGATTTCAACGACACGAACAGGCATAGTAGCAGGAACAAGTCCGGAATGAAGCACGATGAGCTGACCTTGTGAACCGGCGATAAATGAGGTTAACCCATATGCCAGGCCCACATAGGTTTGCCTGTTAATACAATAAACTTCCCTGATAAAAGGGTATATTTTTTTTGCAATATAAGCTTGATATGGTTGATAAAAATCAGTTCCGGGATCGGCTGTTCCGGGGGTACTGATACCTGCTATCTTCACCTTTTTAAGAAAGCGGATCGTCACCGTATCTGCTTTATCACTCACCCAATTAACGCTGATACATCCGATTGCATTTTTATGTTTTTCCACAAAATCAATAACTTCTTCATTGTTATGAACGGCAAAACATGTCGGGGGAAGCTTCGAAACCAGGAATTTTTCACGAAAATACCGGGGAATACCTGATTTAAAGTTATCGAATACAATGATTAGTTCATCCAGTTTTGATCCAGGGTTGATCTGCTTCCAATTGTTAATTTTACCTTGGAAGATGCTTGCAATATGATCATAGAATAAGTTGGAATCCGGATTTTCATTATTCACGATCAGGGCAACTGCATCATAGGCAATTTTCAATGTCCGTGGGATTATCTGTTTTGAATTCAGGTTTTGCTCTTCCTCCTTTGTCAGGGTCCGGTTCATGATCATCATGGAAATCGAATCCTTCAGGAAAGCATTGAGAATATCCGTTTCCGGCCCGCAGATAGTGTCTATTCTGGCCTCTTTATAAAATGATTGAAAAGTGAAAATTTCAGCCTCCGCCAGTAGTTTATAGGAGTCATCCACACCGATCTTTACAGTTCCGGAAGTGGGAGTGTCAGTCAACGTTTTTTTGACATTACTCCCGCATCCTGCAAAAAGCAGGATCAATATAAAAAAAGAAACGGTTATTCGTTTTGAAAGCCTTAATTCTTCATTCATACAGGATTCCTTAAATCCAAAAATTACCCCGATTTTTGAAAGGGCTACAAATTTATAAATTTTCTCAATGCTATTGTCAAAAATTTCACAAGTAAAAAATTATTCCTGAAAAGATTACGGTATTTAATTATGGATTATGAGGTTGAGATTTGAATTATGACAGAGGTAAGCAACTCCCTGGAAATCATAATTCAAGATTCAAAATCATCTTTCATAATTTAAAAAAGCTTAGCAGAAAAGTTCAGTCCCGAACACATCTCTGATCGCGCGCGTTTCCGAACGCGTGCGTAGTCCTAATCTTTCAAACAACGAACCGAAAATGCGTTTGACCTGTAAGCAGGATAAGCCGACACGCTTGGATCCGCCTCGTTCATCCCATGCACCCACGCTTTTGTGGTGCCATGTGCCGTCGATGACCAGAAGAACGTTGCAAACCCTTGATAATCCCATGTTTTGTTAAGGTGCCGGACGCCGGAAAGAAGAGCATTGAAGCCTGAAAATCCTGAATACTTCAGCGGACTGGCCGCAAAGCCGTTGTTAATGTAATTTACAAAAAGTGTATTCCAGTCAGATTCAGAAGGAACATGCCATCCCGGCGGGCAAAGGCCCTGGGTGGAGATGGATTCGTCGTAATTCATAATTTCATCCCACTGATAAACAGATGCCGGATGCCCGATGCCGGATGCCGGATTGTGGTATTTTTCGGCTATGCAGTTATCGCGTTGATGCTGGGTGGAAGGGATTTCGGTACCATAATTCAGGTCTTCAGCCATCCAGCACTGGGATCCTATCTGCACTGTTGGATATGTTTTTCCATCTCTCACATCTGTGAGTGTTTGGCCACAATTTGTCACGACTGTCCCGATTGTAACGATTGTAACGATTGCACTTGCTGAGCATAATGCTGCGTTGGTATAAGTATAATTTATCTGGTGATTCCCTACACCTGCGATTGCCGGATAAAAAATACCATTGGTAACACCTGCACCTGAGTATGTTCCTCCAAGTGGAATGCCACCTTTAAGTTTGAAAGGTTGGGCATTGATGGTAGTAATTGAATCATTGCAGAGAGTGAATGTCACCAGGGAGGCAAGTGTTCCACTCATGATAATTGTATTTGAAGTGGCCGGGTTGCCTGAGACGCAGGTAAGGTTGGATGTCAAGATGCAGGATACCAGATCGCCGGAGGCCGGATTATAGGTGTATATTGAAGAATTTGTTCCTGCATTAACCCCGTCGACTTTCCATTGATAAGAAGGGTTTGTACCGCCATTCACGGGTGTTGCCGTAAAGGTGACACTATTTCCCGGACAAAATGGATTGGTCGAAGCAGAAATAGATATACCGACAGGCAAATTGTTATTCATAGTCATTAATAGTATATTACTTGTCACCGGATTTGTGATCGGACATGGGATACTGGAAGTCATCACACAACTTACAAGATCGCCATTCAAAGGATTATAGGTGTAAGATGGGCTGTTCGTGCCGGCAATAATTCCGTTTACTTTCCACAAATAAGCCGGGTTTGTTCCGCCATTGACAGGCGTTGCAGTGAATGTTACTGAACTTCCCTGGCAAAAAGGGTTAGCGCTTGCTGAAATCGTAACACTGACAGGTAAATTCGGATTAACCGTCATTGTAACCGTATTGCTGGTGGCCGGATTTCCCGTTGGACAAAGGATATTGGAATTCAGGATGCAGGATACCAGATCACCGGATGCCGGATTGTAAGTGTAGGTTGGACTATTTGTTCCAATGATGGTCCCATTTATTTTCCATTGAAAAACAGGTGACGAGCCTCCATTTGCAGGGCTGGCAATGAACGTCACGGACGTTCCGTTACAGACCGGGTTTGCAGAGGGTGAAATGGTAATACTTACAGGATTTAATGGATTGACGATCATCTGAATGGTATTGGATGTCGCTGGGTTATTTGTTATGCATATGGTAATCGATGAGGTTAAGATACAGGATACCAGATCACCGGATGCCGGATTATAAGTGTAGATTGGGCTATCTGGTCCTGCATTACTTCCGTTAATCTTCCATTGATACGATGGCATTGAACCACCATTTGTGGGAAATGCCTGGAACGTCACGGACGTTCCACTACAGACATTGTTCGTTGAGGCGGAAATTGAGACTTTCACTGAATCACCCGCATTCACCATGACCGAAAAATCAACGATTGTACCAATGCAGCTTCCAACTTTTGGGGTAATATGATAAATAACAACTCCCGGAGTTGGCAAGAAATTGACTAATACCTGGTTAATAATAAACCCGGAATCCGGACTGTATCCGGTTACAGTACCTGAAATCAGGGAAGCAGTCCAATGAAATGTTGCACCGGGAACATTGGCGGCCAAAGGAATGTTTGTGGATTCTCCAGAACATATGGTTTTTGAAAGAGGATTATTTGTGACCGAGGGCACTGGTGTGGTCGACAATTGCACAGTATCAGTTCCACTACAACTGTTGGAATTTGTGACAACAACTGTATATATTCCCGCCTGTCCTGTTGTGAATGTTTGAGTGGTGCCAATGGTTAAACCTGACCCAAGGTCTTTCCATAAGTATGTGCAACCTGTGCAAACGCCAGCATCAAAAGTAGTAGAATTACCAATACATATTGTTCTGTCGGGGCCAAGAGCGACTTGTGGGCTCGCAAGAATTATAATAGTTTGCCATGTGGTGTCGGTGCGTTTATCAATATGCCTTACAAATAATTCTACTGTATAGTTTCCAGCGTTTGAATATATATGAGTGGGGTTAGGAAGATTTGAATAATTATCCGGGCCTGATGCCGGATCCCCAAAATCCCAGTGGATGCTGTCTGCAGGCGGCCAGGTGGAGGATGAGAAATCTATCGAAGTTCCGTTACACAGAATGGTTGAGTGATGGATATACAGATAATATTTCTGCAAAAACTGAGGAAGGCCATGATAACAAGATCTGTTATCCAAATAGACAGCATTTGCCTGGAAATTGCAGGAAAGCCCCCCCAACCCTGGCTTGTTTATAACGCACATGGAATCCATTAAACTTTCATCTCCATATATTTTCCAATCCGGACCCATTTGTAAATGAACACCATGGATGCTATGTCCGACGATATTTTCACTTTGCTTGAACAAGGCTGAATCTTCAAGGCTTGCATCATATTGGTAGATCTTTGCGTTGTACCAGTCGCCTCCCGACCTGTACAGGTATCTTGAATCAATTGAAAATTCAAGATATCCCCATCCGTCATCCGACCCTATTACGGTTCCAGATATATGGAATAACGGGGTCACCTGACCGGTCGAGGAATTAAAATGACAATATTCCAATACACTCATATGAGGAAATATCAATTTTGTTCCATCAGGTGAAACTCTCATATACCCTAAATTATGAATCGGGTTTTGAATTATGGTACTTGGACTGATTACCGGCGGCAACTGGATCCCTGCGGCAGTAATAAGGTAAGCAAGAAAATTTTGATCATTGAGAGAGTTACGAATAATAAGCCAGGCATCTTTATTATTGTGATGTCTTGCTGTAGTCATCAATACAGGCCAGTTACCGAACCCCAACAGTACAACATTCTTTTCTCCTGCAACGATGTCGCCCAATCCCCCGTGAAGTCTCATGTCAACAACGGAATAGTGCAATCCTTCATCCGCCAGAGGAGGAGGCCAGCCCGGACAGTTTTTGGTGAAGATATAATAGAGGCTGTCATCCCCGATATTTTGAACAACACAAACTCCCTGTGCTGAGTTCTCTTCAATAAGACCCGTGCCATTTGGCATGATGGTATGAGTCCTGTCCCAAACTTTGAATCCGTCAGTGTAAAAAAGCAGATTGCCAAGTGAATCGGAAACTACTGCACATGTCCGGTCAGTTTCCATTTGACCGTCCAGGAGGTATTGTGGTGTTCCACTATTAAATGACACACCGGCATTCCAACCAAAGTACCAATTATTCCATTCTCCCTGTGAAAAACTAAAAAGAGGCAATATCAGGAAGGCAAAAAGTAAAAACCGGGTAAACTTGTTCTTCATTACCCATAAATAATAACCTAACAAATATAGTAAATTTATTGATAATTGAATACGTTTGGATTTTGGATTATTAGGCTCCACCGCGGAGACCTTATACCGCAGAGGCGCAGAGACGCAGAGAAAAATTTATGAATTATTAGTGTCTTTGCGGTGATTTTTGTCTTTTGAGGCAGGCTCGATAGAATATTGAATATTGAGCAACGATTTATGAAGTTTGAATTTTTCGCTATTTCGCTATTTAATTCTCTTCTTCCTTCGACCGGTCCTTTGTAATATACCTCACCAGTCGCCATGCTCCGTAAACAAGAAGAAAAATTGCGAAAATAATGCGTATCTCAATGGAAAGATAAGCAAACCGCGGAGGATTTGTGAAAAGATAGATCCCGAACAGTATGAACAGGGAGGAAACCGTAATGCCTAATATTTTGCTGAATTTTGCCATCGTGACATTATTTAGTCACCATCCAGTAAGGAATGTCAGGATCTGCCTGCCACTGATTCCAGTAAGCCGGTGTAACTGTATGACCGTCATTTCTCATCAACCTGTGTCCATAAACGGCAATCACCGGGTTGAACAGAAGATCGGTAACGCCAAGAATATAGGTCCCCAAGGGAGAACCATCCTTTCCTTTTTCCAATTCCATCTTGACATCAAAGTGATTATGAACCAGTAACTCTTTTAGAAAGAGCGCTCGGCTTTCAGAAAGCCCTGTTTCGACGACTGTACAACGCACTCCTTCGATTTCAGTTACGTTATGTTTTCCTTTGTTAAGTCCCATAAATGAATGTTTACCCCTCCCCCTACCCCTCCCCCATGGGGGAGGGGCAAAGGGGTGGGGAATTAATACAATCCGTGAGAAAGACTCAAAATAAATTCATAAACCGGGCTTGCAAAACCAATGATCACGATACCGGCCACACACATCAGCAACCCGATCCGGGAATATGCATCACTCCTGAAGTAAGCGATGGGCTGGTCGCTGGTATTGAGGAACATCGCTTTGACAACAAGCAAATAGTAGTAAAGTGAAATGATTGTATTTAAAACACCGATGATAACCAGCAGGTAAAGCCCTTTTTGTGCCGCAGCAGTGAACAGGAAAAATTTCCCGAAGAAGCCTGCTACCGGCGGAATTCCTGCCAGGGAGAACAAGGCAAGCATCATGGTAAGGCTCAATAACGGATTGGTCCGGTACAAACCGTCATAATCATCGATGCTCTCTTTTCCTGTAACGTTGGAAATTATCCCTGCAACACCAAAAGCTCCCAGGTTGGAGAAGATATAAACCAGGACAAAATAAATGACGGTTGTCATTCCAAGCTGGCTTTGTCCGATGAGACCGAGAAGGATGAAGCCCGCCTGTGCTATGGAGGAAAAAGCGAGGAACCGTTTGATATTACGCTGGCGGATAGCAAAAAGATTACCGATCGTCATGGTCAGGATAGAGGTTACATACAGCACATCTCTCCAGAGTAAAGCAATTTTATAGAATACCGTATATAAAATGATCATCAGGATAAAAACAGCAGCCCCTTTGGATATCACAGACAGATAAGATGTAATGTTTATCGGTGACCCTTCGTATACATCAGCGATCCACAGATGGAACGGGACGATGGCAATTTTGAATGCCATTCCTGCGAAAAAGAAAATGAAAGCCAGGACCTGTAAGGGAGTGGCATTGAATGCTCCCATAACTTCCCTGAAATAAACGGATCCCGTGGTGCCATAGATCATGGAGATCCCATAAAGGAGGATGCCCGATGACAGTGCAGAGGTAAAGATCAGTTTCACCCCTGCTTCGGCTGATTTCTCCTTGAACCGTTCCCAGGCAGCCAGGGTAGCCAGAGGGATCGTGGCAAGCTCAAGTCCCAGGTAGAACATCAGGAAATCACCTGAGGAGATCATATAATCCATCCCTATCAGTGTGGAAAGAAGGATCAGATAATATTCCCCTATCTTTCCTTTGTTTTCAATTTTTTTAAGCCAATTGACCGACTGAATGAAAATGATCAGGACCCCGAGGTTCAGGATATTTTTCATTGTCAGGATGAGAGGAGTCGTTGCATACATTCCTCCAAAGAGTTCCCCTGTTGGTCCGGGAATAAAACCCAAAACCGTCACAATGAAAAATAAAAGAATGGACGGCAGTATGATCGTATGTTTCCGGTTATCTGGTAAAAAGATCTCGACAAGTAAAAGGATTACTGTGATAATAACCAGCAGCAATTCATGTCTCATTATAAGCATCTGTCAATTATTTTTGAATTATATCCTGGGCTCATCTTTTAGTGTGCAACTACCAACAATCTATCAATTATCGGTCCCAACCCGTTATTTATCAATTCCGACAACCACAATGGAGCAAGTCCGATGGCTGTAATACTAAAGATTAATACGCCGGTGCTCAGTTTTTCATACCATTTGGCATCCGTGATCTCCAGGTAATGATCATTTTTGATCCTGCCAAGAAGGAGCATTCCGACGACTCTCAATATGTACACTGCCGTAACGACAATGGAGGAAACCGCGATGACCGTGACAACCCGGTGAAATACATCATTGTGTTGAAATGCGCCGACGAAAATGGTCATTTCTGCAACGAATCCGCTGAAACCAGGCAGGCCAAGCGATGCAAGACCGGCGATCACATAACAAACGGCAAGGAACGGCATGACTTTCATCAATCCCCCCATTTCATTAATGTACCGGGTATGTGTTCTTCCATAGATCATCCCGATCAAAGCAAAGAAAAGAGCTGTCATGATACCGTGGGAGATCATTTGCAGGATGGCGCCGTTCATGGCTGTTTTATTGAACATCAGTATAGCGAACAATACAAGGCCACAATGGCTGACGGAAGAATAGGCATTGATGTATTTCAGGTCTTTCTGCCAGATGGCGCCAAAAGCACCATAAATAACACTAATGGTAGTAAGGATGATAAAGATCCAGGCCAATTGGTGAGCTGCATCGGGCAATAAGAATACGGCAACACGAAAACAACCGTAACCCCCCAGTTTCATCAGAACACCCGCATGAAGCATGGAAACGGCCGTTGGCGCTGAAGCATGCCCGTCGGGTGACCAGGTATGAAATGGAAATAAGGCTCCGAGAACACCAAACCCGACAAAGAGAAACGGGAAGAAGAACCGTTGAACATCGGGTGGGATATGGACCAAGGAGATCGCAGGAATGCTGAAAGTAAGGGGCCCTCCGGATGGGTTGGAATGAAAATAGAGTCCGAGCAAACCGACCAGGATCAACGCAGATCCTCCCATCAGCATCAGGGTCAGTTTCATGGCCGAATAATGCCTCGGACCAGTACCCCAGATCCCGATCAAAAGGTACATAGGTATCACGGCAACTTCGTAAAAAAGGAATAAAGTGAACAGATCAAGGGAAATAAAGAACCCGAAAACCCCGGATGAAAGGAAAATCAGGGATATAAAGAATTCCTTGGAGAGGTCTTTCACCTCCCAGGAAGCAAAAATACCGGCAAATATGACAATGGAGGTGAGTCCGATCATAGCCACAGAGATCCCGTCAACACCAACAAAATAATGAATGTTTAAGCTTGGGTACCATACGACATCTTTTACAAATAACATCATGTCGGTATTACCGGCAGCACGCTGGAGAAGAAACATAGTGATAAGTATACCGGCATTGATTAGTTGGAGACTCATGCCAATAGCCGAAACGATCTTTACCTGTTTGTGATCCCTGCAGAACAGGATCCCAAAGATGGTAAGAAGCGGGATAATGATAAATAAAGTAAGGTTATCCATTCGTTAACGGTTTAAAGAGTCCATAAATAGATGAAAGCCAGCGCCAGTGCTATTGCTCCTGATACAAAAACCCACGCATACTGCTGCAGTTGTCCCGACTGGAATCCTTTGATCCTGCCGGATACGGAATTGGTCACATAGGAGACCCCGTTCATCATTCCATCGACAATATGACGGTCAAACCAGGCGACAGGTGTTGAAACACGATCGAAAAGGATCTTTTTCGTGATAAAAAGATAAAGCTCATCAAAATAGAATTTGTGGTATGCTGCTGTATAAAAGCTACCCAAAGTCCGGGTGATCTTTTGGGGAAGGTTTGTTTCTTTTCGGTAAAAAATCGTTGCTATGCCTATACCAAGCAAGGCGATCAGTATGGAGGGGATCGCAATTCCCAATTCAATATGATTTTCAAACGGCAGGCTGTCCGAGGTCACAAGATTCTGAAACGGAACCAATCCGGCAAGGATCGCACCCACGGCCAGCAGCATCAATGGAATGGTCATCACAAGCGGCGCTTCATGCGGTGGGTGAGAATAATGTTGCTCTTTTCCCCAGAAAATGCGGTAATAAAGGCGGAACATGTAGAATGCCGTAATACCGGCCACTGCATATTCGACAGCCCATAGCAATTTATTATTTTCAAAAGCTGCGGCAAGGATCTCATCCTTACTGAAGAATCCTGCAAACGGGGGAATCCCTGCAATAGCAAAGCATGCAATAAGAAATGTGAGATGTGTGATGGGAAGATGTTTTCTGAGCCCCCCCATTTCCGTCATGTAATTGGTGTGAACAGCATGTATGATCGCCCCTGCACAAAGGAAGAGTAATGCCTTAAAAAAAGCATGTGTGAAGAGGTGGAACATAGAAGCCATATACCCTAAGCCCTCATGACCCCCATACCCGGAGACCCCTAATGCGAGCATCATATAACCGATTTGTGACATGGTAGAGTATGCAAGAACCCTTTTAATATCATATTGTGTACAGGCAATCACCGCCGCAAACAAGGAAGTGAAAGCGCCTACATAGGCGACAACTGTCAGGGCAGCCGGGGCCGAAATAACAAAGATTGGGAACATCCGGGCTACCAGGTAAACACCGGCTACGACCATCGTTGCCGCATGGATCAACGCGGAAACAGGCGTCGGACCTTCCATGGCATCGGGCAGCCAGATATGCAACGGGAACATGGCTGATTTTCCTGCACCTCCCATGAATACAAAGATCATCGACCAGGTCATCGTTGACAGACCAAGGAAGAGGATCGAGCTGCCTTGCTGCAATGCAGGACCTTTAGGGTCAGTGAGTGATATGAAATCGAAAGTTTTAGTAGTAATAGATAAGATCAGGATCCCAATCAGGAATCCCAGGTCGGCAAAACGCGTAACAATGAAGGCTTTCTTGGAAGCGGCAACAGCTGAGTCTTTTTCGTAATAAAAGCCAATCAGCAGATAAGAAGAAACGCCGACAAGTTCCCAGAAAATATACATCTGGAAAATATTTGTAGCGATCACCAGGCCTAACATCGAGAAAGTGAACAGGGACAAGAAGGAAAAAAATCGTTCATACCCTTTCTCTCCTTTCATGTATCCTATGCTGTATAAATGAACCATAAAGGAAACAGTGGTGATGACAATCAGCATCATAACCGAAATCGGGTCAAGCAGCACACCCAGATCGATATGCAACGTATCAGTGAACCTGAGCCAAACGGTATTGTATGCAATCAGTTTCGGAAAAGCGCCCGCTATTTTGGGAACCACAAAAAAGTATTGATAAGCCGTATAACAGGAAAGCAGGAAGGAAATAAACAGTCCGGAAGTGCCGATAATCCCGGATACCAAAGGTTTGAACTTATTCCCAAAAAATCCAAGCAGCACAAAAAAGATCAAAGGGATCAGGACAATAAAGACCGTATAACTGAAATTAATCATAGATAGAAAAATTTACGATGTACGATTTACGATGTACGATTTACGATGTACGATTAAAAAACATAATATTTCTTATCAATTCCTGCATTCTGCATTCTGAATTTCCTGTTAGTATTTCATTTCGTCAATCCTTTCAACATCAATATTGATAAGACGTCTGTATATATTGATAATGATGGCAATGGCGACAGATGCTTCAGCAGCGGCAACCGCAATGACAAATACAGTAAAGAACATGCCTTCCATATGTTGCGGATAGAGCAGCTTGTTAAATGCAACAAAATTGATATTCACTGAATTCAGGATCAATTCGAGTGACATCAGGATCGTGATCAGGTTTTTTCTCACCAGAAATCCATAAATACCGATGAAAAACATGATCGTTGCCACGATCAGAAACCAGGTTAATGGAACGCCCTCAAACATAATTCTTTGTCTTTATTATACAGATGAATTAATCCTTTCTTTTTTTTGCAACAATGATCGAACCAATCATTGCGGAAAGAAGAAGGATACTGATAACTTCAAAAGGCAATGCATATCCATACTTCCCGGTGCTGATAAGAGCTTGTCCAATCGTATCAACATTTGTTCCGATGGAAGGCAGGTTGGATGGTATAAAATTGTACAACAAGATAGTATATATGCAAAGCGATGCACCTATGACTGCTGCCAGTCCGGCGAAAATCTTTTTGGTTAGGGCAGGCTGTTCCAATTTTTCAGCGATCTGGCTTGTCAGCAGGATCGAGAAGATGATCAGTACGACGATCCCTCCGGCATATAATGTCAGCTGGATGGCAGCCAGGAAATTGAATTTCAGCATGAAATACAAACCTGCAGTGGAAACCAGGACGAATAAAAGGAAAGTGGCTGCCCGCAGGATCCGGCGACTGGTCACAGTGAGAACAGAAAAGACCACAATGATCGTCGCGAACAGGAAAAACATGAATTGATTGGTCGTCATTATTCTATACCTTTAATAATGGATGATCCGGGTTGATTTAAAACCTTGGTCAGCTTTGAACGGTCAAAAACCGCATGCTCGAATTCCTGTCCCCATGCCAGGGAATCAGAAGGGCAGGTTTTGATACACAATCCGCAAAAGGTACACATTGATAAATGGTAAATGTGTTTATCAATGATGCGAACTTTTTTCCCCTCAGGTGTTTCGATACGGGTGGAAATAATCTCGATGGAACCGTTGGGGCAGTTCAATTCGCAAATCCCGCAACCGGTACAGCGGTGCTGATTATTTTCATCATGCGGCATGATCACTTCCCCTTTGAACCGCTCAGCCATTTTGAGTGTTTTCCGGTTTTCCGGGTATTGCTCCGTAACGATCTGCCCTGGACTGAAGAAATATTTTCCGGTGACACCCATACCTGTGAGTAAGGATTTTACACCACTGTATATATCTGTGAAATATTTGAAGAAACTATTCATAGCTCTCTAAAAATGCCAACCCATTAATACTATAAACGCCATGACCAGGATATTGACCAGGTTTATCGGGAGCAGATACTTCCACTCCAGGTTCAGGAGCTGATCAATACGAAGTCGTGGAAATGTCCATTTGAACCACATCATCAGGAATATCACAAAGGCCGTTTTACCAAGGTACCAGACAAACGGTGGAATATAGTCCATAACATGATTGAATCCTGCCCAACCGCTGAAGTGAAAAGGCATCCATCCGCCAAGAAATACAGTGGCAGCAATGGAAGCGACAATAAACATGTTCATGTATTCGGCAAGAAAGAAAAAGGCGAATTTGATCCCTGAATATTCTGTATGGAACCCAGCGGTGAGTTCCGATTCTGCTTCCGCGAGGTCAAACGGACCACGGTTTGTTTCTGCTGTTGAAGCGATAAGGAAAAGAATAAATGCGATGAATGCCGGTATATGACCTTTAAAAATAAACCAGCCATTCGCCTGTCCTTCTACGATCTGCGAGAATTGCATTGTCCCGGCCAGCACGATAATGGTCAAAAGGGATAAACCCACCGAAAGTTCATAACTGATGATCTGCGCGCCGCTTCGCATAGCGCCAATGAGCGAATATTTATTATTGCTCGACCACCCCGCCAGTAAAATACCCACCACGCCAAGCGAAGATACAGCAATGACATACAAGATGCCAATATCGAAATCAATAGCCTGAAGTCCTTTTCCAAAAGGAATAGCAGCAATGGCCATAAAAGAGGCTATGATGACGATAAAAGGGGCAAGATTAAATAATAGTTTGTCGGAATTTTTAATGGAGATAAGTTCTTTCATCAAAAGCTTGATGAAGTCGGCAATGGTCTGGAAGATCCCATAAGGGCCAACCCTGTTCGGTCCGACACGGTTTTGCATGAAGGCACAGACTTTTCGTTCGGCATATACAAGGAACAAACCGACCACGGCATAAAACACAAGGAAAACCAGTCCGATGATGGTCATTTCAACGATCACCGCCAATACCGGAGGCAGTGAAGCATACAGTGCATGATCGATTGCCTGGTTAAATGAAGTGAAGTCATAAATACTAAAAGCCATGTCTTACGGATATTATCTGTCAATATCAGGAATCACAAAGTCAAGAGAGGCGCCAATAGCAACAAGGTCGGCAATCTTATGTTCCCTGCTGATCTTGTCAAGAACTCCCAAATTACTGAAGTTGGGCGAACGGAATTTAAGACGGAATGGGGTTTTGTTGCCATCACTGATGCAATAAGCGCCGAGTTCGCCCCTGGCTGTTTCAACCCTTTGGTAATATTCACCTGCAGGAAGCTTAAGTACAGCTTTCATCTTTGCCGAATACTCACCTTCGGGAATATTGTCGATCAGTTGTTCGATGATCTTCATGGATTCCCGCATTTCTTCCATCCTCGCATAATAGCGATGAAGTGTATCCCCTTCTGTAAAAAGCACTTCACGGAATTCTACTTTATCATAAACCGAATAGGGATAATGTTTCCTGACATCGCAGGAAAAGCCTGATGCACGGCCTGACGGACCGGTCACCGCGTAATTGATCGCATCTTCTTTGGAAAGGATACCAATACCTCTTGTTCTTTCCGTCATGATGACGTTCCCTGTGAGGATCCGGTCATAGTCTTTTATTTTTTTCTGGAAATATTTAATAAACTCTTTCACCCGTTTCTGAAAATTCGGATGAATATCCTGCATCAATCCGCCCGGAGTATAATAACTATGCAATAAACGGGATCCAAAGGATTCTTCAAAAATATCCAGGATGTGCTCCCGGTCGCGTAAACCATAGAAAAAACAGGTCAATCCGCCCAGATCCATACCATAGCAAGCCCACCACAGTTGATGCGACTGGATACGGGTCAACTCATCAATGATGGTCCGGATGTACTTTACTCTTTCCGGGACCTCTACCTGAAGAGCATTTTCCACGAGGAGGCAAACTGCATGATTGTTGATGTGCGCGGAAAGGTAATCCATCCGGTCGGTCAGATGAATGATCTGGGGATAAGTGTCCTTTTCACACATCTTTTCAATCCCACGGTGGATATAGCCGCAGTGTGGCTTAAGCGATTTCACGATTTCACCCTGGAGGGAGACAACCAACCGGAGCACACCATGAGTGGAAGGGTGCTGCGGACCCATATTAATGTGGTATTCCTCTTCCTCGATATCCGGGACGGGTGTATGGATGACTTCTTTCATTTTTAAAGATCAACGATATTTACTTCATCAACATAATCTTTTCTGAAAGGATACCCTTGCCAGTTCTCGTCGAGGAAGATCCTTCTCAAATCGGGATGGTTATTAAAACGGATGCCAAAGAGATCAAAGACTTCTCTTTCATAAAAGTTGGCAGCCTGCCAGATATCACTGACCGTATCGAAGGCAGGATTTTCCCGGTTTTCGGTTTTTACTTTCAGCTCAACGGAATGTCCATGCTTGGTGGAATTCAGGTGATAAACCACCATCAGGTGTTTGATCATATCCACTCCGCTCAGACAGAAAAGGTAATCCATCAATGTATCTTCGCTTTCCTTAAGATTTACCGCCAGGTCATGAAATTTATCCGCCGGGATAACCAGGGTTAAAAACTGCTTGTTTTCTTCCAACTGAGCTTCCGGGACAAGGGTCCGGATCCGTTCCGTTAATCTTTCGTTATCCATTATATAGATTTGGTTTTCAGAGCAATTCGTGTTTGTCCATATCCGTCATAGACTGGAGTTTTATTTTACGTTGCAGTTGCATGACACCGTACAATAAGGCTTCAGGACGTGGAGGGCATCCGGGGATATATACATCCACCGGAATGACATGATCAACACCCCTGACAACATGATAAGTATTATAGAAGAAGGGCCCGCCTGAGATTGCACAAGCGCCCATAGCGATAACATATTTCGGTTCCGACATCTGGTCATATAATCTTTTCAGGACCGGCGCCATTTTATTGACGATCGTACCGGCAACGACAATTACATCGGCCTGCCGGGGGCTGGCCCGGTAGACTTCGATCCCGAACCGCGCAAAATCATAGCGTGATGCTCCTGCTGCCATCATCTCAATGCCGCAGCAACTGGTGGCAAATGTCAATGGCCAGACGGAATTGGATCGCCCCCAGTCGATGATGTCATCCAGTGTGGTTAAAAGGAAGTTTTTATCGCGAATTTTAAAGGATTCCAGGGTTTCATTGTCACGGAAATCCTTTTCCTTCATATTTTTTATTCCCATTTCAACGCTCCTTTCTTCCACGCATATAACAGCCCGACCCCCAACACGAAAAAGAAAATAAGGATCTCAACGAATCCGGCCATACCTGCTGTTTTCATCACCTTTGCCCAGGGAAAAATAAAAACGGTTTCAACATCAAATACGAGGAATATGATGGCGAAAAGATAATAACCAACGTTAAATTGAAGCCAGGTAATTCCTTCTGTAGGGATCCCGCATTCATAGGTCTCGGCTTTCTGTGAGTTTGAAGAAGTCGGGGGTATAAAACTGGAGAACAATATGGCAATTCCAACAAGGAAAGCACCAACAATAAAGAATAATATCAAACTTTCAGCGCTCATAAATAAAAATCTATTATTAAAATTCCGGCACAAAAGTAAAAATTTATTGGATATAAAAAATTTCAAATATTCACTTATTTACATGATTGAATGTAAGATAGAATGATTCTTAATTAATAGGGGACACCTCTAATAGGAATCAGTTGTCACGCGTTACGAATCTGAGCATCGATCACGATTTATTTCATCAAGCCGCATCTGGCGGGCTGGAAGACAAGCGGACAGGTGGAAAAGGGGACGAGCGTACGATTGATTTTTTTATTTGTTAAAAATCATGACGAATGATAAATCCATTTTATCTTCTACTTTCATGAGCATGAAAGAAGGTCTGTCAATTTTATAGTCGGTTAACAGAATGCTGAAACTTCCTTTTACCGAAATATTTTGATTCTTATCCTCGCGCACGGCATCGAAAGTAACAGGTTTAGTTACATTATGAAAAGTCAAATTGCCGGTTACTTTCAGATTATTGCCATTCACTGCAATGCCGGTGCTGCTGAAAGTGACATTTGGATACTGGATTGCTTCCAGCACTTCCACAGAGTGAGCATCACGATTTGGATTCCCACTGTCAAAATCCCCAACTTTTCCCACCACAGCAACTTTCTCTATTGTATTAGTCGCATTATCATAAATCATAACGCAATTAATATTTTTATTTACTCCAGTCCATTCGTGTAATGAATGTATGCAATGGTAAGAAATGTAAGAATTTATTTTATCGGCTTTCAAATTGGTTTTATCTATGATCGATGCCGATGCAATAAGCGCAGTGGCAAAACAAAATAACAGGATTTTCATAAAATAAAAATGTTTAATTGTTAGAACTTCATTATAATAACTGACAAACCAAATGCAGTAAATGCTGTATATGCTGCAGCCAGGTGAACTGTTCTGATAGTCGGATTTTCTCTTGCATAGGAGGCCAGAATATTAACAGCGAGCATTGCCGAAAAATGAACTATGGCTAGGTATTTATGCACCGTTATGGAGTTAAATTTTTTCGTTTTACGATTGATTAATGGAGGTGGTGAAAACAAAGATAAGGCCGCAGTGGTGAAGTAGGTAACATCAACACCAGTTGCAAGGGCTCCATGTATTTCATTGAGGCTTCTTCCCGTATTACTACCTCTGACATACACTTTTCCCCCAAGAGTATTATATAATGATTGGCCTACAATGCCTTGAGCAACCATTCCTGCTAATGTGACGTACCCAAGAATTTGATGTGCTGTGAGCATGCTGCGTCTTATTTTTAATTCTTTTTTTCTGTTTTCTTCATTCAAAGACATTATTCCTGTTTTTCTCATCAGTCCTTTTTCGCCCCACAAAAAGCGTTGCGTGAAAACCATACTGGAAGGAAGCAGAGGCGCTTTGCCTGCCGTGTCTTGCATAGATGATAACAAACTATCTGTTTGCGCCAGACTTTGCAATGAAAATAGCAAACTCAAAATTATTGGTACTACTATTTTTCTCATAAATTAAAAGTATTTGTCTATATCAATAGTTTGATTCTGCTCATTATTCCCTGCTACCCGGGAATGGTTTAGATGGTTTCAGAAAATTTCTTTTGGCCGATTGTGCAATACTATTAACATACAGATGAACCATTGTTATATCATTCCATGAAAACTTTACATAATTCACACCTTTCATTGCCAGATTATAATATACTTCATCTTAATGAAAATGCGAAGCATTTTCATTAAGATGAAGTATAAATAAAATGCCTGAAGGTTAGTGGGACTATTTGTTAAACGATCTTTCAAATCAAATAAAATGATATAGAAAAACTATTGTTGCATCCAGGGCCGTTTTTTTATAATCCTTTATCTCCAATGCAACTTTTACCTCCGCTTTGGTTATTCCTCTAAGGTTGATTAAAGAAACCAATGTTGCCTTGACCCGTACTTCACTATTCACTAAAACAGGTTGGTTAAATCTGAGTTTTTCTATGCCATAGTTTACCATCATTTTAATATTATTTACTTCAATGATCTGTCCCCACAAATATGGTAAAACAGACAGGGTTAAATATCCATGTGCAATGGTTGTCTTATATGGACTTTCTATTTTTGCTCTTTCGATATCCAGATGAATCCACTGATAATCTAATGTAGCTTCGGCAAATTTATTTATTTGCTCCTGTGTTATTTTTAAATACTCAGATATTCCTAATTCTTTTCCAATGTGTTGCTCGAAATCTTCAAAGCTATTTATAACTAATTTACTCATTAGATAAATCCTCATATTGATCATCATTAATGTTAAGGACACTTGCTCCAAGCTTTTTTGCCAATTCCTTAAGAATCTTATTACTTTGATTATCTGCTTTGGTTACAATTGCACTCATATCAATTTTTTTGTAAAATTAGCAAAATTCTGTAAGCTTTATGATTCATAAAAATGGTTAAAAAAACACCCTGCCGGGAGCCGCCTTGCGCTCTGCGGCAATTGCTCTGCATTGCTGGCTTATTATGGGTTGTAATTTTACTTCTCCACAAACTTTGTTACTTCTGTCATTTTGTGGTTTGTTAGTTTTAAAATGTAAACTCCTTTTTCAAGTCCGCTGATATCAAGTTCCGTTATATCTTTTTTTAAGGGTTGTTGAAAAAGTAATTTACCCTGACCATTATAAATTGAAACTATTGTGTTTTCTAAAGATGAATACTGTTTCAGTTCTATCTTTATCTTACCTGATGAGGGATTCGGATAAACAGCGAAACCCCTGTTATCTTTATTATCTTCAATACCTCCTGCCATTTCAGATAATCCGCGTTTCCAAATGCCATGATAACCTGTTCCGGCAAATAAAGTATCTCCGATAATAGCTAAAGACATAGTATTACTACAGCCGGTATTGGTCCAATTTAATCCATAATCACTGGATTTATAAACTCCATTAGCAGTCGCAAGGAATATTGTTTTATTGAAAGCTATAAAATTATTGGGATAGTTGTGTCCCTGATCGTTTAAGCCATTAGCTGCTGTCCAACTGATTCCATTATCCGTTGAAACATATATGTTTCCTGTGCCAAGATCTCCTTCCGATGCTGCAAATATTGTATTATAATACAAGGCAAATTTACGTATCCGGGTATCGTTTAAACCCGTGGCATTATTGATAAGTGTCCAATCAGCTCCGTTATCGGTTGATTTATATATACCGGCAACGGTTTGTGATACAAAACCTGATATAATGGTATCTCCGGCGACAATAGCAGATTCAGCTTCAATAGTACCAGCCAAACTGATGTTTTCCCAGGTATTTGCATTGTCTGCGGAATGAAATATACCGCCAGTGCCACATGCATATAAGTCCGTTTTATTTACTATAAGATCAAATACAGGGAAAGCTGATGGAAGTCCGTTATTTTTTGATGTCCAGCTATTTCCTTTATCTGTTGATAAATAGACTCCCTGTCCCGCTGTGCCCGTAAACAAATATCCTCCAATTGCAATTAACGGAGAGGCACTTATTCCTAAACTTGTATTTTTAGCGGACCAGGTAACTCCATGGTCTGTTGAAGTAAAGAGTCCCGGGATCCCATCGTAAACATTACCGGTACTGGATGCAATCATTGTATCATTTATAACAATCATGGATGATGCATTTCCGTTCGCTGAATATCCTTTCACTTGTTGCCACTGAGCATTTCCAAGGAAATAGAAGCATACTAAAATTGATGTAAGGTAGATTTGTTTATTCATAAGTTCTCTTTATTGATGTTAATACTCTATTTTTCTTTTATAACCCATAGCGCCTGCCTGCTTTGTATTGTATCTCCCTGAGTACCTTTATATAATCGGATCATGTATGCGATATGTCCGTTTTATAATAATTTTCCCACCCGGTATCCGTCGGAGGATCGATGAACCTCATTTTAGTTTTTTTAGATATTTTGGTTTGCAGATTGATCTTCTGGACACGGGGCCCTCTATATTGCTTATTGCAACAGTCAGTCTGTCGCAATTGTTGTTATTCTTTCGTCTTTATTGGTATCCAGACTTCCTCTTCTGAATTTGGGTCGTCACGTTTAAATTTTTCTCCCAAAATTTCAAAATGCGGTCTATTGTCCAATAAGTAATCAGAACCCGGCAACCAGGTGCCGAAAATGTATTGGAACATCTTGGAAAATGTATTTGGATTACCTTTATATATGAAAACTGCATAAAGACCCCCTGTCAGTATAAAGGGTTCCATTCCATCAGGAAGTGTGTCAAACTCAGAAACTTCTGTGGCAGCCCATTTCTCAAACTCTGTGTCCGGATTAAAGTTTTTGAAGTCCGGGAATTTATCATATACCTGCATTGAGAATAAATCAGTTCCTATAATGTTTTTTATCTCTTTTCTATTTGGCATAAAACTTTGCCATAATTTAAAAGTCTTATTGTTTGATAATGTCATTCTGATCCTTTTTCCAACCAATTTTTTATCGGCTAAAGTTTCTATTCCTGGCTCCATAATATTTTGGTCAATTTCAATATCAAATTCGCTTATTTGTCAGATCGCATGCCCGGCAGGCACCCGTAGCAAAGATTGACCTTCGAAAAGAATCGTCATTGTTCGTTTTGTTGCGTGTGAGTGCTCGTTAGGGCAAGTAAATTTATCTTATCTTAAGGTTAGATTCACGTGTCGTCCTAATCCTTCTTCAAGAATTCGGTAAAGTGTAGATAATTGAATATCTATCTTCCCATTTTCAACCCTGGAAATATAACTCTTTTTTGTGCCTGTTTTTGTTGCAAGTTCTTCCTGAGTTATTTTGGCATTTAATCTAGCATCTTTTATTAATTCGCCAATCATAAAGGCCTTGGATTTGTTATCAAATTCATCTCTTTTAGGTGTGCCAACCTTGCCATATTTGATATCCAATAATTCATCAAATGTTTTTGCTTCCTTTATTGTTTTCATTTCTTCCTCCATTATTTTAATTTTTTTGTAAAATATTCTTTCATTAGTTTTAATGCCCGATCAATTTTCTTTTTTTAGGATCTTCTGGGATTTCTTTTTAAAGCCACTCAATAAAATGACCAGCATTCCTGAATCAAAGAAACAGAATATTCTGAATTCATTTTGACTGGAAGAAACACGAAGTTCAAATAGTCCATCCGTTCCTTCAATGTGTTTGAGAAATTTTTTAGGGATCCATTGAAGGTTCTTTACCATGTCAAGCACATATTCAACCTTTTCTTGCTCCTTTATTATCTAGGTTCAAATAGAAATCAAGGAAGTAGTGCCCGAAAAAGTGAATTTTTCTTTTCATGCTACAAAGTTAACATATTTGTTAACTAGCTGCGAGTTTTTTAAGAAATTTATTTGCCCTCACTTATAAACGTACCTCTATTGGGCGTTGTTGTAACTATCAATGTAGTAAACCGAATATATGTTGAATGCTATATTGCATTCTCCGGATTTTGCCAAAACCTATTACTCCAACCAAATCATTCTCTTACAAATATCAAAGTTTATTTTGAAAATAACAAAGGTTTTATGGTATTTTTTGGGAACGTGACAGAAAATCGTGACAGTCGTGACAGTCGTGACAGTCAGGACGATTTAATTACTGATTACGGATTACGAATCAGATGCCAGATGCCGGATAATCCTATTAATTAG
>CAIYUC010000022.1 GCA_903929315.1 uncultured Bacteroidales bacterium | reverse complement strand
TATGCAGAAAATGGGCTTTCTGAAAGCTGCCGACTGGGTACAATTTGAAATCATTATTACACCAATAATACCTGAGAAATTTATTAGAATGGCTGCTTTGGTCGAACAGAAGTATAATCTGCATGTTTTAAAAGTAAAAAAAGCCAAAGAATTGATTCTCTATGCCGGGAAAATGTTCATTATGCTGAACGAAGCTTTTGATAATCTTTATGGATACTCACAACTGAACGAAAAACAGATGGAAACTTATATCAGGCAGTATTTTGATTTCATTCGCCCTGAATTCGTTTCCCTTGTTCTTGACACTAATGATGATGTGATCGGGTTCGGGATTACCCTACCTTCGCTTACCACGGCGCTTCAAAGTTGCAAAGGAAAACTTTTTCCCTTTGGGTTTATTCATCTTCTGAAAGCGATTAAGAGAAACCGTTTTATTGATATGGCGCTGGTTGGTGTCCGCCCGGATTATCAGGAAAAAGGGGTTTTAGCAATGGTTTATTGTGACCTTCATAAATCGTATACTGATTACAATATTCTCAAAGCCACGACAAATCCTCAACTGGAAAATAATGTCAAGGCTTTATCCATCTGGAAAAATTTTGAAGGACGACAACATATCAGACGCAGGTGCTGGATAAAAAAGTTCAATTAGGAATTCAGAATGCAGAATGCAGAATAAGTAGGTATTAATAATAATTGATAGTAAATGGAGAATGTATTGATTACAGGGGCTGGCGGGTTTATAGGCAGCTTTCTTGTTGAAGAAGGTCTTAAACGGAATTACCAGGTATTTGCAGGTATCCGGAGATCCAGTTCAAAGATATACCTGAAAGACCCAAGGATACGTTTTATCGAATTTGATTTCTCGACTGTTGAAAGTATAGTCCAAACCATTGAACTCCTCAGGAAACAAAACATAAGGTTTAAATATATCATTCATAATGCCGGAGTGACCAAGGCGAGGAAAAAAGAAGACTATTTCAATGTAAATTTTCATAACACAAAAAATTTTATCGAAGCGCTGCAAATTACCGGCATGATTCCGGATAAGTTTATTTTTATCAGCAGCCTGGCAGCTTTTGGTCCAGGTGATCCCGTTACTATGAAACCGGTAATGCTGTCGGATGAACCTAACCCCATCGAGACATACGGAAAAAGCAAGCTGGAAGCTGAAAAGTTTATTACCTCATTAAAGGATTTTCCATGGTTGATTATACGTCCAACTGGAGTTTATGGTCCGCGGGAAAAGGATTATTATATATTTTTTAAAACCATCAACAGAGGTCTTGAGACTTATATCGGTTCTTCAAAGCAGATCTTAACTTTCATTTTTGTAAAAGATCTGGTTAGGGTCATTTTTGATGCAACCCTGTCATCGATTACCAACAAAACATATTTTGTGTCCGATGGAAATGAATACGACACACAAACATTTGCAGCTATCGCTAAAAAACATTTACATCAAAAAACAATAAAAATCACGGTGCCGAAGGGAATCGTTAAGCAACTGGCATTCTGTCTTGAAAAAACCTTCGGATTATGGGGTTCTGTTCCAACCCTGAATACAGACAAATTTAATGTCCTGAAAAGCATAAACTGGCGTTGTGAAATTGAACCTCTCCAGCGCGACTTTAACTTTATAGCCAATTATGACCTGGACAGAGGGGTGAAAGAAACGGTGGAATGGTATAAGCAAAATGGGTGGTTATAAGATGGGAAATTCAATTTTAAAATAAAAAAGGGTCACGCAATAGTGTGACCCTTTTTTATCATTATTCTGAATTTCATTTACCTTTTCCTGTTACGACATCCCACCAGACATTGTTCCAGAGAGTAACGTTCACTGGGGTGTTGGAATTGTAACTTTTTTCTCCAAGGGAATAAGGGAACCTGCGTGGAATTACATTCTCTACTGCTGAAATTGTAGGATTGGCTGCCAGTCCGATTACATTATTGGTTCTTCTCCAATCGTTGAATGTTTCAGCCTGGTTGTAAAGAGCAATGTATTTCTGCGTCATGATCTCCTTGTAAAGAGTAGCAGTTACAGTGTCTAAATATGCTGTGTATCCTATAATGTAAGCTGCGTTATAGACACTCCATTTATTTAATGAAGCGGTCAAACCAGCAATAATATCAAGTTTTATTTGTGGATCTTTAGAATTGGCCTGATACTCGCATTCAGCTTTGATAAATAAACATTCTGCATAAGTAAGGAATTGGACAACAGAGTTAGGCGCGGCAACTGCGGATCCGGGCAACGAGGCATCTTCACCTGTCGATCCCCAGCCTGCACCCACGTAAGGATTAGCAGTATCAGCTGTTATTGTAGCATAGGGGGCCCTTCTTGGGTCTTGCCTTAGATTCAGCATATCGATAAAGGGTTTACCCATGGCGATATCACCTCTCTGATCCATAAACTGGAACAAAGGATTCTGTTGACCGACATTAGCACCAAATGCAAACTGCATGTCATCATCATTGCTGGCAAGGGCGCCATCATTAATTAACACGAGGGCTTTAGACCAGGATGTAGCGTCCTGTTTACATAAATGCAACGTATACCTGGCTTTCATTCCATAGGCTGCTTTGAGCCATGCGGCTCCCTGTGCGGCAGGATCTTCACCTGCGTTGGGATAGATCAGGTCGCCAATCTCATAAACAAGGGGTGTGGAAGAAAAATTTGCAATGGCGTCATCGAGTAAGGAAAGTATCTTTGGATAAATATCCTGTTGTTTATCAAATGGCGTATTTAATTGTGCTAACCCCTGGAATGCCTGAGAATAAGGAACATCACCCCAGATATCGGTAACGAACCCGATGGATTCTGCCATCAGAACATCGGCAATTCCCAGGTTCATCTTATCGTTAGTTGCTTTGGCCTTAGATGTCAATATAACGAGGTTCTCCATAATACCGGCATAAGCAGTATTCCATACATTATCAACATCGCCGTCATGCCAGATGTAATTGGATTCGCCCTGTGATTGACGGGCAATACCCTGGTAATACTGCATCCATTCGGAAGTAACACGGGAATAATCGTTACTGCCAATCAGTGTATAAGCCATATTGGCTTCAATGGCCGGAACCAACGAACTCATCGGAACGTCTTTAGGAGCGTCCGGGTTCGTATTCATCCCTGTATCGATCCATTTCTTACAGGAACCAAGGACCAAAGCCATGAGGAGTAAAACTCCAATGAATTTGAATCTTATATTTTTCATAATTGTTTCGATTTTTTTGTTAGTATATTTTTTTGGTCCGGATTAAAATGATACATTTAAGCCAAGAGTGTAGCTCTTTGTTCCGGGCATATTAAAGTAATCTATACCCTGGGCATTATCAGAACCTGCAAGGCTGGTTTCAGGATCAACACCCTTATAGTGGGTAAACAGCAATAAGTTGGTGCCGGAGAAGTAGATGCTCAGCTGACGGATAAAGGTCTTTTTTAAGAATTTCGAAAGATTATAGGTAAGCGTGACTGTCCTTAGTCTTACCCATCCGGCATCTTCAATATAAGGTGCGGTGGCACCGACAAATCCGCTTCCGGCTGACTGGTACCATTCCTGGGTCAAGCGTACCTTCTTGGAGTTTACTACTCCTGTAGAATTTCCATTGGCATCTGTCATAACTCCGGGAAATATAACAGAATCACCACGGTTCAGGGTTCCGGCTGATGTGCCGAAATAATCCAGGGCTCCGCGGGTACCATCCCACATCTTACCGCCATGCTTGATGTCAACCAGGAAATAGAGGCTCAGGTCTTTCCAGCGAAGGTTGCTGCTGATTCCTGCTGTCCATTTCGGATCAACATTACCAAGCGCAGTCTCATTTTGCGATTCTATCGGATAACCGTTAGTACCTATCAGCACGTTCCCCCTTGAATCTTTTTCCCAGTCATATCCATAAATGGTACGGTAGGGCTGGCCAACAACAGCATCAATTTCAGAGCCGGTGAAGCCTCCGAGATAAAGACGGTTTATTCCGGGAGCAAGTGCAAGCACTTTGTTGTCGATCTTGGACCAGTTTGCTGTGATGTCCCATTCCCAGTTCTTGGATTTTATCGGAACAAGATCCAGTGTCACTTCATGTCCTGTTGTTCTGATAGAACCTGCGTTCAACCAAACGGAAGTATAACCTGTACTGGCAGCGATGGGAACATCAAGAATATCATCTGTCGTTTTATTGTTGAAATAGGTATATGAAATACCGACCCGGTTCTGGATAAACTTAAGGTCAATACCGGTTTCAAAATTACCAGTTCTTTCTGGTTTTAATTGATTGTTCCCCAGAACGCTGCTATTCAAATACCCATTGGTGCTGTTGAAAGGCCAAGTCAACCCGGTGGTCCATCCGTCGTAAACGGAAGGAGCTGTATAGGGAGTTTGCGTACTGTAAACAGGTGCATCCTTGGCTGTGACGGCATAGGAAATACGGATTTTCCCATAAGGGAGAACTTTGTTATCCTTTATCCCTGGTAATTGGGTAAAGATCCAGCCGGCTCCAATTGATGGATAGAAAAAGGAATTCTTACCCTCTGGCAAGGTGGTTGACCAGTCATTTCTGCCGGTAGCGGTTAAATAGAGCATGTTTTTCCAGGAGAGTGTCAGATCTCCATATATACCAGCTCCCCTGCGGTTATCGGTCACCTCCTGGGAAGCGATACTTGTGGTATTGTTGAGGTCATAATAATTGGGAATTACCAGCCCTAATGC
Organism: uncultured Bacteroidales bacterium; assembly: GCA_903929315.1. Classification (GTDB taxonomy): domain Bacteria; phylum Bacteroidota; class Bacteroidia; order Bacteroidales; family FEN-979; genus CAIYUC01. The sequence goes on along the minus strand of CAIYUC010000022.1, from coordinate 10,643 downwards.
CTGGGAATTCAGCGTGGTAAAATCTTGTTCCGTCATATTCTGTCCAAGGATGACATGGACATTGAAATCCTTTGCAAAATCTTTGTCGATGGTCATCAGAAGGTCAGAGTTGAAATTCTTATTTAGTTCTTCTCCTCTTTTTGCCCAACCTGCCGGTTGAGTTGACGAGCCTACTGCAAGGTTATCGACGATTTTCCGTCCATACCAGTCCATACCAATACGATAGGTAAAAGAGAGCCATTTGTTTGCAAAATAATCCACCTGTGCCGAACCGATCAAACGGTTTACAGCGTCCTTATAACTATCTTCATTTGCAGTCCAGTATGGATTGTCATAATATATCCCGTGACGGTAACTTCTTTCGTATCCTGCACTAGGTAGTGGTGAGCCGTCTGGTAATAAATAGTTTGAATTGAAAATATAACCGGCTCCATTGTCGAATGTCGGCGGGGTTCTGAGAAGACCAAGCATCACTCCTGATGTATTATTACCCTGTTGTATACGATTAGCGGCCGTTATTATGTAATTTGCTGTACCGGATACCTTCCAATGATCAGAAAGTTTTGTATCGCCGGATAGTTTGAATGTGTTCCTGCGCATAGTATTATTTGGAACAATGCCTTTCGTCTGGTTATCTGAGAAACTGAAATAGAAGGTGGAAACATCGCTTCCACCGCTCAGGGAAACAGAGTTATCGGTTGTTAAACCAGTCTGGAAGAAATCATACGGATTATAAGTATTAATTGACCCGCTGGCACCTGCTGTGTTTTTGCTTACGATCCTTCCGTCGACATCGAAATCTTTCCATTTATAGTTGCTCCAGTTGGATTTGTCATAGGCGCAGGTATCCAGTTTCGGACCCCAGCTGAATTTGTTACCTGAAACCCATTGACCATGTGCCCGGATCGTACCATCTGCGTTGTATAGGTTTGTTCCCTCTCCGTATTGATCTTGGAGTGCCGGGAGTTGACTGACAACGTCAAATTTAACAGAAGTGCTGAAAGTCACTGATATTTTTTTACCGGTACCGGCTTTCCCTTTCTTTGTGGTAATAATAACGGCGCCGGATGCAGCACGCAAACCATAAAGTGCGGTTGCTGCCCCGCCCTTCAAAACGCTGACGGATTCAATATCGTCGGGGTTTATGTCAATAGCGCGGTTGGATAAGCCAACGCCATCAAAAGCACCATTGGAAGCACTTTCGACTGAGCCACCTGTTTCAGCCCCTGCTACAGGAACACCATCTACTACAAAGAGAGGCTGGTTATTTCCGGTAAGAGATGTAACACCCCGGATCTGGATATAAGAGGCAGCACCGGCAACACCTGACGAACCGACGACCTGAACATCCGAAACCTTACCCTGCAGGGAGTTAATAATATCACCCTGGGCTGACTTCTGGATATCCGCAGCTCCGACATTCTGAACGGAATAGCTCAATGCCTTGGTCTCGCGAGGGATACCAATAGCAGTGACAACCACTTCATTCATGTTCATAACGTCAGGTTCCATCACCATGTCTATAGCAATAGATTCACCAATTTTAAATTCTTTGGTCTTCATTCCAACATAAGAGAAGACAAGGAGTTTGTCCTGCATTGGAACGGTCAATACGTATTTACCGTCAATGTTCGTGGTCGTACCAATTGTGGTACCTTTAACAACGACAGTCACACCCGGAATCGGACTTTTATCCTCCGAAGAAGTCACCGTTCCGGTTATGATCCGTGTTTGTGCCAGCACTCCTTGCAAGCCTACAAACAAAAGCAAGGCAAGGAAAATCGTAAATTTTCTCATAACTGTGGATTTTGGTTAGTAATAATGTTAATAATCATTCGATTAAAAAGATATAATATTGAATAGCACCTCAATTTATAATTCAACAGGAAAGTCAGAACAGAAAAAATTTCACAACTCGTACACAATTATAATGCAATTTTATAATTAAATTTTTTGAAAACAAAACTAAAAATACAAAATATTGATAATAATTTAACAATAAGTTAACAAAAGGTTATATCATTTCCTTTAAAGAATCCTTCGGAGTGCCGTTACTATTGATTTTGAGGAAAATTGTTGGCAAATATTCAGTGCGTAATTTAGAATCAATTTAGAATATCCGGTTTTATTCACTGTGGTTTCGCCTTGGGGTTATCCCATTTGATTATGAGCAACAAGACCTTGAAATAACCGGACGAAATAAATGAAAAGTCAGAAAGACAATTAACGGAATTTCCTGTAAAACAGGCCGAATAAGACAATCAATGCGATATACAAGGTAGTATAAGAAACCGGAATGTTATGATGGAATAGATGATATACGGCGATGATCAATGTTGAAATGGAAATAAGATAATATCCTGATTTTTTAAGGTTCCATATCTGAATGGCTCCTGCAAATGCAGTGGCATGGAGGATAAACCCTCCCAAAGTAATGATCAGAATTTGTGTTTTCGAATAACTGTTTTGTGGGGTATATTGATTGACGACATCCGTGATCCAGCCCGAATAAAAAACAGATAAAAGGAAAAGAATGGTTATCATTCCAAAGAAAACGAAAGAAAAAATACAAAACAGTTCAAGGAACACAGGCCGTGTCCTTTTAACTTCTGTCAGATCCTCCTTCTTTTGATCGGTTTGTATCATTGGCTATGACATGTGCTTAAGATTAGCACTATATAGAATAATAAAGATTCCTGAAAAAATAACGTCCGGAACAGAAGGGACCGGCAGTTTGAAAAAATACATCGGCATCATTATCAGGAGCAATTGGGAAACGGCATAAAGATGGAACCCTCTTTTCCGGAGCTTCCACATCTCAAATGCTCCCAAGGCAGAAAAAGCATAAATAAAAGATGAAACCAGGAAAAATGCAGGTTTGGCATTCAGAATCATATCCATTGTGGGTAGATTAAAAGCCTTCGATATATCCCCGGCGACAGACTGAAAGGTGTTATAGAAAATAGTGATCAGGAAACTGGAAAAAAGATTTAAACCACTGCCAATGAATGTCAAAATGCAAAGAATTGTCAGTAGAAGCGGCCGTTTTGGGTTAGTTTCTGTTCCGGGTTCCGGATAAAGTTCTTCCATTTAAGAGAATAAATGAGCCAGTTTAAGCATTAAATTTTGATTTGTCTCCGGAATAGGTTGCTTTCCCAAATCCAAGAATAGGAAGGAAAATGAACCTGAGGAAAAATAATCCGACAGTAAACCCGGGGTCTTTCCCGAAATTTTTCGATAATCCATTAAGGATTATAATATAAAAGACCAGGTTGGCAATTGGGATTAACATTAAAAGTATCCACCACCATGGTTTCCCGGCGATCTTGATGGCGATAAGGTAGTTGTAAACAGGTATAACGGCTGCCCACCCGGGTTCTCCTGCTTTTTCAAACAGGAACCATAAAGCAATAATCTCCAATACTAAAACACAGACGGAGAAAATGATTATTGGCACGATTATCATCATCACTAATGCGGCCAACCCAAATGTACAATTTTCCATAGATTCCGATTTTAATAAAACAAATTGTGAATTATCCGAGACTTCCAATGACTTTCTCGACTTCGTGAAGAATTTCGCAAGACTTCACAAGTTCTTTCATCCTGGTATGATCATCATACAGCGGACGGTCGATATCGAGAAATTCAATATATTTTCTGATTACTTCTTTTGCCTTTGTGACTCCTGTGCCAAATTTAAAATCTCTGAAATCCAATGCCTGTGCAGCAGCCATTAGTTCGATACCGAGTATGCCGTAAGCGTTGTCAAGGATCTGGAAGTTCTTTATCGCTGTATTCATACCCATGGAGACAAAATCTTCCTGGTCGGCCGCAGCAGGTATTGATTGGATAGAAGCCGGCATTGAAAGGATCCGTTGTTCAACGATCTGCATATCGGCGGTATATTGGCTGAGCATCAGGCCGGAGAACATTCCGGCTCCTTTCGTGAGGAAAGCAGGCAATCCGACACTTAATGCCGGATTATTCAAACGGTTCATTCTTCTTTCCGATAGCACACTAACCATTGTTATAACATACCCTGCCATATCCATTGGGACAGAGATCGGAGATCCCTGAAAATTAGCGCCTGAAAGCTGGAGATCCTCATCCGGGAAGAAAATAGGATTATCTCCGACTCCATTCAGTTCTATTTCAACCTGGGATCGTGCCCATGCAAGAGCATCATGAGCAGCGCCTATGACCTGCGGCGTTGAACGCATGGAATAAGCATCCTGTACTTTGCTTTTCAGCTTCCCTTCGGCAAGGTCTCCACCCGCAACGCATTTCCGGATCGAAGCGGCGCTTCTGATAGCGCCTTTAAAACCACGGGCCTCATGAATCCTGGATTTATAGGGACCCATATTGGCTTTCAATGCCTCCAGCGACATGGATGCTGCGATTTCCGACTGCTTCAGCCAATTGTTTGCATCATACAGGAATAAAGCGCTCATTGCAGTGAAAACATTGCAGCCATTAATGGTGGCTAACCCGTCCCTTGCTTTCAATCCCGGGATCGGGATTCCTGCCTTGTCCATGGCTTCTTTTCCCGTCATTAACTCTTCCTTATAATAGGCTTTTCCTTCACCCATCATTAAAAGAGCAATTTGTGACATCGGTGCCAGATCGCCGGAAGCCCCAACAGAACCTTTCTGGCATACAAACGGCGTGACTCCTTTGTTGAGCATGTCAACCAAAGTTTGTGTGATCTCAATGCGATTCCCTGAATTACCATGAGAATGGACGTTGATCCGACTCAGCATAGCTGCCCTCACATATTCAAGAGGCATGGGGTCACCAATACCCGCAGCATGGTTATATACCAGGTATTTCTGAAAATCCTGTACCTGGTCATCATTCAACACAACTTCTGAAAATTCCCCAATTCCCGTATTGACACCATACATGATCTCCCGGGCAATGATTTTCCTTTCAAGCATTTCCCGGCATTTATTGATCTTTTCTACGGCGTTAGGATCCAACCCTACTTTTTCATTGTTCCTTGCAACATTTACTATGTCTTCGATTTTCAGGTTTGAACCGTTAATTAAAAGAGTCATGATATTATGTTTAATTGATTTAGAGATTAGTTTCAGATTAATTGTAGCCTGTAGCTTGTTATGTCAACAATAGATTTTTTAATTCTTCAATGTCCATCGACTTTTGATTGCCAGTTCTCATATCTTTTACTGTCAGCAACCCGCTTTTTATTTCATTTTCTCCAATAAGGATTACAAAAGGAATATTTTTTTTATTGGCATAATCCAATTGTTTTTTCATTTTAACGGAATCAGGGTAGATCTCAGCAGAAATGCCTGATTTTCTGATTTCCGAGATGACTGGCATGCAATATTTTTCCTCATCAGGTCCAAAATTGATGAAAAGAACTTTCGTGGTTGATCCAAGATTCACGGGGAATAGGTTTAATTCCTCCATCACGTCATAAATACGGTCAGCGCCAAAAGAAATTCCAACACCGGAAACATCCGGTAAGCCAAATATACCGGTCAGATCATCATAACGTCCCCCTCCGCATAAACTACCGATCTGCACATCACTTGATTTGACCTCTATGATTGCACCGGTGTAATAATTCAGTCCACGGGCCAAAGAAATATCGAAATGAATTCCAGCGTAAAGATGAATATCCTTAAGGTAATCAAAAAGTTTTTTTACTTCATTTAAGCCTTTCTGTCCAATTTCAATATCATTAAGCGTGGAGTAGAAGAAGGGATAACTGGTTTCAAAATCTGTCTCAGTTGCAAAGTTTAGAAAGGGAAGGGCTTTTTCTATCGACGATTCACTAAAATCTTTTTGCCTGAGTTCATTACAAGCCCCATCCAACCCTATTTTGTCAATTTTATCAATTGCAGTTGTAAAATTCATTAATTTATCCGGTTCTCCTACAAATTCTGTGATAGCTGCAAGAATCTTACGGTTGTTGATCTTGATGGTAACATTCATCCCGAGTTTTTCGAAGACTTCATCGGCGATCAGGATCAGCTCCACTTCATTTAATAGTGAATCACTGCCGATCACATCCACATCACATTGGTAAAATTCCCTGTAACGGCCTTTCTGAGGTCTGTCTGCCCGCCAGACCGGTTGGATCTGGTAACGTTTGAAGGGAAAAATCAATTCATTCTGATGTTGTACAACAAACCTGGCAAAAGGAACTGTAAGATCGTACCGTAACCCTTTTTCGGAGATTAATGGGGTAAGTTCTTTATAAGCAGGAACCCCTGTTTCGTAATTCGTAATTCCTGCCTGACCGGCAGGCAGGCGTAATTCGTAATTCATATCACGAATCCCTTCCAGAAAGTTCCCCGAATTCAGTATCTTGAAAAGCAGTTTATCGCCTTCTTCTCCATATTTTCCAAGTAATGTGGATAAATTTTCCAATGCGGGTGTTTCGATAGGTTGATAGCCATATAACTGGAAGATTTGCCGGATGGAGTCAAAAATATAATTTCTCCGAATCATTTCCATCGGCGAAAAATCACGAGTGCCTTTAGGGATAGATGGTTTCTGGACGGACATTCAGAGAAATTTATGCAAAGATAAAAATAAAAAACAACAACTTTACTTATACAGGAAGATGCTATAATACCCGTCTTTTGTTTAATAGATAAATCTTAATAAAAAATATAACCACAATGAACACAACGTTTTACACCAAGTTCACAAGGAATATTTTCTTTGTGACCATAGTGCATACATAGTGCTCATTGTGGTTAAAAAAGTAGGTAGCATTTTCAGCTATTCTGTTTGGTTCTTTTTTCTATTATCACATCAAAATAAGGTTGAAACTGCTTAATCGGCTTTGAGCTTTTTATAATGGATTCTTGTAGGTGAATCATTCCCTAAACGCTTTTTCCGGTTTTCTTCATAATCAGAATAGCCACCTTCGAAAAAATAGACTTGCGAATCCCCTTCAAAGGCAAGAATATGCGTGGCGATGCGATCGAGAAACCAGCGGTCGTGGGATATAACCACAGCACAACCGGCAAAATTTTCAAGACCTTCCTCGAGGGCCCGCAAGGTATTGACATCAATGTCATTGGTGGGCTCGTCAAGCAAAAGAACGTTGGCTTCCTCTTTCAAGGTAAGGGCAAGATGCAGGCGGTTGCGTTCCCCACCGGAAAGTATACCGCATTTTTTTTCCTGGTCTGCTCCGCTGAAATTAAAACGTGCAACATAAGCACGGGCATTCATCGTCCTGCCCCCTAACTGGATCACTTCGCTGTTGCCTGAGATCACCTGGTAAACCGTTTTTTCAGGATCAATGGATGTATGGCTTTGATCGATATATCCCAGTGTGACCGTTTCTCCAATGGCGAATTGACCGGTATCCGGTTTTTCAGTCCCCATTATTAATCTGAACAGGGTCGTTTTTCCGGCGCCATTGGGACCAATAATGCCAACAATTCCGGCAGGAGGCAAAGAGAAGTTCATTTTCTCAAACAGCAGTTTATCCTTAAATCCTTTTGAAACCTGAATCGCCTCTATGACTTTATTCCCGAGACGCGGGCCATTCGGGATAAAAATTTCAAGTCGTTCTTCCTTTTGTTTTACATCTTCATGTAGCAGGTGTTCATAAGCGGTCAACCTTGCTTTTCCTTTTGCCTGCCTTGCTTTTGGACTCATCCGAACCCATTCGAGTTCCCGTTCAAGGGTTTTTCGCCGCTTACTTACTGTCTTTTCTTCCAAAGCCAGACGGGTAGTCTTCTGTTCAAGCCATGAGGAGTAGTTACCTTGCCACGGAATTCCTTCTCCACGATCAAGTTCAAGGATCCAACCTGCGACATTATCAAGGAAATACCGGTCATGTGTGATGGCGATAACCGTCCCTTTATATTGCTTCAGATGTTCCTCGAGCCATTGAACAGATTCTGCATCAAGATGATTGGTAGGCTCATCCAGCAATAGAATATCAGGTTCCTGGAGTAATAATCTGCACAGGGCAACTCTTCTCTTTTCCCCGCCTGACAGGACATTTATCAGCATATCGCTCTCCGGGCAGCGTAATGCATCCATGGCACGATCCAACCGGCTGTCCAGCTCCCATGCATTATGATGATCAAGAAGTTCTGTAAGCTCTCCCTGTCGCTTTATGAGTTTTTCCATCTCATCATCATTCAATGGTTCACTGAATTTATTATTTACCTCTTCATATTCTTTCAAAAGCGTCACGACCTCATGCACACCTTCCTGGACAATTTCCTTTACTGTCCTGGATTCATCAAGATGAGGCTCCTGCTCAAGCAAACCAATAGAATAACCGGGAGAATATACAACCTCTCCCTGAAATGATTTTTCAACTCCTGCTATGATCTTCAGAAGGGTAGATTTCCCGGAACCGTTTAATCCGATGATCCCGATCTTCGCCCCATAAAAAAAGGATAAGTAAATATCTTTTAAAACTTGCTTATGTGGAGGAAAAGTTTTACTCACATTCACCATTGAAAATATTATCTTACGATCATCCGACATGGCCATCTTGTTATTGGTTTGTTATTCATTATTGGCGTATTCTTTTTTTGAGAAGCTGGGATTTGAAAGACTGGATAGACATCGTAAATCGTAAATCAATCGGTATTGTCAATCAGATTTTCAATTTTGCCAGTTTCTTTCTCCCAACTGTAATTCTTCCTGACAAAATTAGATCCGTTTAAGGCGATTTCGTTTGCTTTTTGAGGATTTTCCAACAGACTAATGATATGACGGGCATATTCTTCTGCTGTATCTGCAACAAGAATCTCTTCGTTTTCTTTTGCTTTTAATGCCTGGTTTGCAAGTTGAGAAGTAACACATGGAATTTGCATGGCCATCGCCTCAAGCAGCTTGTTTTGCAGTCCCGTACCGATTTGCATCGGGGCAATGAAAATCCCGGCACATGCATAACATTCTCGCATATCTGAGACCCATCCGGTTACCTCCACATTTTCTGATTTTAGCACTTGCACCCGCAGGTTTGGACTGGCTCCTGCGATTAACAGGCTGATTCCCGGTTTTTGTTTCAAAACAAAGGGAAGAATTTTATTCACCAGGAATTCTGCTGCATTTATATTAGGAGGATAACCCATATTCCCTGTGAAAACCAGATCGTATTCCTGCTGCCTTTCCAATGGTTTAAAAAAACTGTAATCCACTCCATTACGGACAACAACGATTTTTTCACGATCCGGATGAGGGATCAGATCCCGGTCTGGTTCTGAAATAATAATCTTGTTTTCAAATTTGTTAAAAATATCGTGTTCATATGCCAGAAGTCTTCTGTATTCAAGTCTGAAAAAAGGCCTGAGATAAAATGGAGTGGACGCTAATCTGCGCTCCACGCCTTTTGAAAACACATCCTGATAATCCAGGGTTTTTGGCAAAGGGACGTCTTTCACATATTCCGCCACCCGGATAAGCTGGCAAAAGATATGGTCAGGCTTATGCTTTTCTATTATAGCATCGATCTTTTTTTTAATTTTTTTGTTGTAAAAATAACCGACTTGTAAAGGGATATTGGAAAAGATGGTTTTAATGAGGTTAACAATCATTCCGGATTTAGGGATATTTAGAATATATATGGATTTAGCGTATTGTCCTAAAACCGTCAATGCATCTTCATGTAAAAATGAATCGTTGAGGGAACAAAGAATGATCTCATATTTTTTCGATAGTTGTTTCAACTGGTTAAAAGCGCGCAGTTTATCCCCTTTTTCAGTGGGATATGGCACTCTTGGAAGGAGAATAAATAATTTCATAAAACAGGTTAAACAAGACAAAAATATAAAAATCCCGGATCATGCCCCTATTAATTGATAAAAACCAAGGAGTTTTGTAATAATCTGGTCCCGCTTATGATACAGCCCGATCACTTTTTTAGCATTGCTTCCGATTTTCCTGCAGAGATCTTTATTTTCAATGCATGCAGAGATCATTTCAAAAAATTCACAGGGCAGGTCGGCAATCATTATATTCTCACCCTGGGTATATTGAATACCTTCAGCCCCTATGGTAGTTGAAATGATGGCTTTACCTGCAGCCATCGCTTGGATAATTTTAATACGGATACCACTCCCGGAAAATAACGGCACAATCATGATCCCTTTGGAATTCATAAAATGTAAGGCATTTTCAACTTCACCTACGACCAATACATTCGGATAATCAGTATTCGTCAACCATGCCGGGATTTCGCGGCCGGCTATATAATATTTCAAGGATGGGTATTGACGGTGTATATCCATCCAGACATTCTTCAGAAACCACTTTATTCCTTCCTGGTTTGGGATCCAATTCATGGCCCCTATGGAAAACAGTGAAGGAAACTCACATTCACCTGTAGTTTCCCTGAACTCTTCAGGGTTTATGCCGAAAGTAATATCTGTGACAGGTATCCGGCATCCGGAATGAATGAAGAAGTGCATATCTTTTTCAGAGATGGCCGCCAATCCATCAAATTGGTTTACAATGGATAGTTCATATTTTTTCAATTTTCCGGCAAGATGTCTGACATATAACTTTTTCAATGGGTTTGAGGTTGTTACTGCAATCCTCTCCCAGATCAGGTGTTCAATATTGTGGGCACGCAAAACAGCCTTTGCTTTAGAATGTTTTCTTATCACCTTAATATACGGGCTCATATAAAG
>CAIYUC010000021.1 GCA_903929315.1 uncultured Bacteroidales bacterium | reverse complement strand
CTGAGCGCCTATTGCCATATTTTATCAATGTGGACTTATTCAGCAAAGAGTTTTATGAAAATATTAAAGCAGGATCTTTATTATCTGTTTTCGCTCGGAATCTTTGAACCGAAAACATCCTGACTTAATCAGCAGACCCTAAATAAGTTCCTTTTGGTAAGGTGCTGATATCTATCACGGTTTTTATTTCCTTTAATTGATGTTTCATCAATTCCTGTCCACTTAAATTATACATTATCATTGTGCTTCCAATAAATTCAGGTAGTGTTTCAATTATGAAAACATTTCTGACAGGAATTGGATAAACAGTAAAGTAAATATTTGTTGATGTGATTGTTTCTATACCGGTAGTAAAAGTAGGTCCACATGTGATTACATTTGCAGAATCCGTCAATACCGGATGATAATTAACAATAGAAATACCACCATCATCAAAAAAATCATAAATTTTTAAATCGATATTTGATGTTCCATACCAGTAATTATTGATCGCATCAATATTTTCTGATCCTGAACTGTTTTGATTATAAATTTCATAAATTATATTGTTGTAAATATTGTTTTGATTTATGTGGCCTGAAAATGTTATCAAATTAAACGTAGAAAATCCCGAATTCCATTTTACCGTATTATTGCTGATATTAAAAAGGCTCCCATAACTACTTCCTTCTACCTGGAAAATAGAATGAGTCGGAGAAACTGTATTATAGCAGATCATGTTGTTATTTATTTCTATTGAAATATCATAATATGTTACAAAAGATAAAAATATTGCATCGCCCGAATCAGAAGTGTTGTTAATGATGGTATTACCGGTAATAGTGTTGGTGTACTGGTTGTATCCGCCTACAAGATAAAGAGCACTGCCATCATTATCAGAATGGTTTTGCTGGATGATGTTGCAGGAAATATCTACATTAAATCCCTGGGATATCCAGATACCAGCGCCTGTTGCTGCGTAATTATTATAAATTACATTATCATCAATATTAATTGTGCCGCTGCCGCTTCCTCCGCTTGAGTTTATATATATTCCACTGTTTGAATTTTCTGAAATTTTATTATTGGTTATAAAAATCTTATAGTCCCACATTTCTTCTACATGTATTCCACCATTACCGTTATTACAAATGTTATTATTATCGATATAAATGTCATGATAAACGCCCTCATATGATGTATAGATGCCTGAACCTGCATTTTCTGACATATAACAATTTTCCATTTTCGAAAACCCCTTTTTCAGATATATCCCATCAGAACTGCTGTGCATTATTGAGCAGCTTTCAATGTGGGGAGCAGAACTCTCGATTTCCAAAATACCAAAATTTAATTGACCCCCGTATGAAATATCGCAAAATTTCATAATGGATCCGCTTATATAATTTCCCCCCGCATCATAAGATGCGGAAACGGAAGAAGAAGTAAAATGCATATTGTTCCAGTCACCGGCGGCAGGATTATTCGAATACCCTGTAATGATTATATGATTTGAGAAATCTCCGATAGCATCCAACTCTCCATCAATAAGCAGTGTTGTATTGTTGCTGAATTTGACGACTACACCTGCTTCTATAATCAGTTTAATACCAGGTTGAATTTCCGTATTTCCATCAATAATGTATGGAGAACCTGGAATATTCCAGGTAGTATTGTTAGAAATGACGCCGCTAATATGTGTCTGGGGAAATCCTCCAAGACCGAATAAAATTATCAATATACAGAAAAGAGCTGATTTTTTCATGTTGATTAATTGTTGTTGGTTTATATTACTGTTCCCTTGCTGATGCCTTTTCCGCCAGCAGCCGCAGTGCGGAATCGGGAATCGGGTGTGGGTGTGGAGGTGGATCTTTAAGCTTCATCATTTTTTTGTGAAGTTCACTAAAGTCTCGTAAAATTATATGAAAATATTTGATTTTTGAGAGAAAAAAGAAAAATAACATACATTGGGGTTCACGTCTGAAGCGGCATTACAAATGCCGCTCAGCTTGAGAGAACCAACCTGGGAATTGGGCTGCCCCCTCTCTTTTTTTAAGAGAGGGGGATTGAGGGGGTGAGTTTCTTCCTGAGATAGGGGGGGAATAAAATAATTTCTAATTTTACCGTCTGAATCCTATATCGATGGAATCCCCCCTGATGATCTATAATACCCTGACGCGGTCGAAAGAAATTTTTCAACCCCTGAATCCGCCATTTGTCGGAATGTATGTCTGCGGTCCCACGGTATATGGCGATCCGCATCTTGGCCATGCCCGCCCGGCTATCACCTTTGACCTGGTTTTCCGCTGGCTGCAGCACCTTGGTTACAAGGTACGGTACGTGCGGAATATAACGGATGTCGGGCATCTTGAAAATGATGAAGACGAAGGGGAAGACAAGATCGAAAAAAAAGCACGGATTGAACAACTCGAGCCCATGGAAGTTGCACAATTCTATTCTGACCGTTATTTCATCTTCATGGACGCCCTGAATGTGAAACGTCCCAGCATCGAGCCCCGGGCATCCGGCCACATCATTGAGCAGATCGGCATGATCGGAAAGATACTGAATGCAGGGTATGCTTATGAAGTGAATGGGTCGGTGTATTTTGACGTTATAAAATACAACGAAAAATACCGCTATGGCAAGCTTTCCGGAAGGATATTGGAAGACCTCGTTTCAAATACCCGCGTACTGGAAGGACAGGATGAAAAGCATAATTCTGTCGATTTTGCCTTATGGAAAAAAGCCCAACCCGAGCACATCATGCGCTGGCCGTCTCCCTGGAGCGAGGGTTTTCCCGGGTGGCACCTGGAATGTTCCGCAATGAGCACCAAATATCTTGGTGAACAGTTTGATATTCACGGGGGAGGGCTGGACCTTCTTTTCCCTCACCACGAATCGGAAATCGCACAATCCAGGATCGCCAACGGGAAAGATGCAGTCAGATACTGGCTTCACAATAATATGATCACCATAGAAGGACAGAAAATGGGGAAATCACTGGGAAATTTCATCACCCTCGATGAATTTTTTACGGGCCATCACAAGGATCTTAAACAAGCTTACAGCCCCATGACGATCCGGTTCTTCATCCTGCAGGCTCATTACCGCAGTACGCTCGATTTCTCCAATGAAGCTTTGCAGGCGGCAGAGAAAGGGCTGAAAAAGCTTATGGCAGCATATGAAAGATTATTGAAACTTGTACCAGAGGATATTGTAGCATTAACAGGTAAAGTGCAAGTCCGCAGTCAGCAGTCGGCAGTCAGCAATCATCAGGCATCTGGTCCCGCAAAAGCGGGATCTACTCTGCGCTTCGACATCCAGCATCCAGCATCCAGCATCCAGCATCTGTATGCTAACTGTTACACCGCTATGAATGACGACTTCAACAGTCCGGTCGTTATTGCAAATCTCTTTGAAGGAGTAAGGATCATTAATTCCGTCCAAGACAAAAAAGAAACCATTACAGCAGAAGACCTGGAAATATTGAAAACGTTATTCAGCACATTTTTGTTCGAAATTCTTGGATTAAAGGAAGAAACGACAACGGGACAGGATCAGCTGGTCGACGGGCTGATGCATACTATCCTTTCATTGCGTGAAAGGGCAAGAATAAACAGGGATTGGCCTGCATCGGATACCATACGAACAGATCTGGAAAAATTACATATTCTTGTCAAGGATACGAAAGACGGGCCAACTTGGGGTGTTCAGTGAAAGGGTTGCGTAAAAAGCCTTTTATTACCGCAGAGACGCAGAGACGCAGAGAAAAAAAATCAAGCATAAACCAATAAACTATGAAAAACCTAAAGGCACTCTTACTATTAATCATGTCAGCAACCCTCATTATGGGCTGCCAGTCAAAACAGGAAAAAGTGAACAAGGAACTAATCCGTTTTATCAAAAAGTTTGATTCGGTTTACATACCGCTGTACAAGTCGTCAAACCTGGCGTCCTGGAATGCATCCGTTTCGGGGAAGCCGGATGACTTTAAAAAATCCGAAGATCTGCAAATGCAACTGGTTAAACTTTGGGCCGACAAAGAGTCGCTTAAAAAACTCGAAAAGATCAGGGTTTCCGGGATGATCACCGATTCCCTTTTGGCCCGCCAATTGGATGTACTATTCCGTAATTTCCTGATGGCTAAGGCAGATACAGCCAAGTTGAATGCCACAGTCAGGATGTCCTCTATGATCGAACAAAAATATGGGAACTTCCGCGCCGAAGTAAAAGGGAAAAAGCTGACAGACAATGAAGTCGAGGATATCCTTAAGCATTCAAAAGATATCAATGCACAGAAAGAGGTCTGGAACGCGCAGAAAAAAATCGGTCCGGTTGTAGCTGCCGATATCATCGCTCTCGTGAAAAAAAGAAATGAAGTAGCCAAAGACCTGGGATTCAGTAATTATCATGAGATGAGCCTGACCCTCGGTGAGCAGGATCCAAAAGAGATCAGCCGGCTTTTTGAACAGTTGGATAGTCTGACCAGTAGCGCGTTTGCAGAGGTTAAAGGAGAAATAGATGATTATTTTGTGAAATACTATAGTCTCAAGAGCAAGGATGAACTGAGACCTTGGAACTACCAGAACCGTTTCTTCCAGGAAGCGCCAAAGATCTATGATCTGGATCTGGATAAATATTACCAGGGAAAAGACCTTGAGAGTATTGACAAGTCTTATTATGCAGGGATCGGCTTACCGATCGACGATATGATCAAAAAAAGCGATCTCTATGCCAAGGCCGGTAAAAATCAACACGCTTTTTGCTCTGATATTGACAGGGAAGGCGACATAAGGGTACTATGTAATATTGTTCCAAATGAGATATGGATGGGCACGATGCTTCACGAATTCGGCCACGCCGTTTATTTTCGGGGGATTGATCACAACCTGCCGTTTATCTTACGCGATGCGGCACATACTTTTACTACTGAAGCAATTGCCGAAATGTTTGGCCGGTTTTCGACAAATCCACAATGGATCAAGGATATGACAGGTATTTCCGATGAAGAGAAAATGAAGATCGCAGATAACAGTTTAAAGACATTACGCATACAGCAGCTTGTCTTCAGCCGCTGGGCACAATTGATGTACCGGTTCGAAAAGAGCATGTATGAAAATCCCGACCAGGATCTCAATAAACTTTGGTGGGATATGGCTGAAAAATACCAGGGGCTGAAACGTCCTGAAGGCCGTAACGAACCAGATTGGGCCACTAAGATACACATCGCTTTATATCCTTGCTATTATCATAATTACCTTTTGGGCGAGTTGCTTGCTTCGCAGTTGTATTATTACATGACAACCAACATCATTAAGTCGGATGATTATAAATTCCAGAGCTTTGCAGGAAATAAAGAAATCGGGAATTACCTAAAAACGAAGGTATTTAGTCCCGGGTTGAAATATTACTGGAATGATATGATCGAAAAGGCAACAGGGGAGAAGCTGACGCCAAAATATTATGCGAAACAGTTTGTCAAATAGCCGGATTTTTCCCTCCCTTGTTGGGGCTACTCTTTATACACATCTTTAAAAGCATTGATTAACAATGGCCTGTTGATAGAATGTTGTCTATTAGTTAAGGAGTTAATCAAAAAAATCAGACAATTATGGAAAACAAAAGTCATGGATCTTTACTTTTAAAACCATGCTAATGCCACTCCGGTGTTGTAATGGGAATATTTTTTGAAAAAATAATGTAAAAATGTATCACCTTTT
>CAIYUC010000020.1 GCA_903929315.1 uncultured Bacteroidales bacterium | reverse complement strand
TGTAATTTGACCACCGAGCGAAGTCGACCAGACATAACTTGTCATTCCTGCCTGTGTGGTGTAAACGATCCCAGGAAGATTGGTACATGCAGGGTTAGGGCCGGAAATAGTCGGAACCGGCAAGGGGTTGACCGTAACGCTATAACAAGCCGGAGAAATGGCAGGACAGCCGAGGGCGCTGTTATAATTCACACAAACAGAATTTGCTCCGACCGTGGTCCAGTTCACTGTGATCGAGTTCGTACCGTTACCGGCTGTAATTATACCTCCGGTAATTGTCCAGCTATAATTGGTCATCCCTGACTGGGTTGTATAAACTTTCCCTGTTGAGTTCACGCACACGGAAGCGGGACCTGCAATGGTCGGCGCTGCCGGTGGATTGATCGTGATCAGAAGCGTTGAAGGCGCACCGCTGCCGCAAAGGGCTGATCCCCAAACAACAAGATTACCGGATAGCGCCGTTGGGGAATAACATACAGTGATAGAGTTCGTATTTGCTCCGGCGGTAATGGTACCTCCGGAAGGAAGTAACCAGGTGTATGTCGAGGCATTGGCAATAGGAGCGACGGTATACACATAACCGCAACCGCCCTGGCAAACGCTGATAGGTCCGGTAATAGGACCTGCAGGACCAGCCACCGGACATGCTGTTGTGAAAGTCATATCCGTTCCACAGGAATTTCCATTTGCATTGCTGCCGCATACCTGGTAATGATATAATTGATTTGGAAGCAGCGCGGTCAATACAACAGAAACTGCGGTTGGAACATTTCCGTTCAAAGTTGGAGGTACGGCGGCAATTGAGCTCCCATAGGCTATGGTAGTGCCATAGTTAAAGGTTACGGTGGTAAGGAGGCAATTGGCAGTTACCGTTCCATTCAATGTGGCTCCGGTATTATTTACCCCTGTGGCTGGATTGGTCACTGCAGTTGGTGAACTGTTTAATGTGGTAAAGGTCATATCAATACCGTTGGCAGTTCCTCCTAAATTAACTCCGTTCACCCTGAAATGATAGAGGGTACAAGGCAACAGACCGGTAATGTTAGAAAGCACAGCTGTAACTGTAGTTCCGGTAACCGTGAGAGGAACACCGGGAATATTTGTTCCATAGGCAACGGTAAGACCATAATCGAAAGAAACAGTGGTTGATGAATTGTTGGCATTTACTGTTCCATTCAACGTTGCTGTGGTTGCCGTTACCGCGGTTGCTGCCGTGGTAACTACAGTCGGCGGAATTGCAAGCGTTGTGAAGGTCATGTCGCTGCCATAATAAGTTATAGCATTGGCAGTTCCCTTTGCCCTGAAATGATAGAGGGTATTTGGAACAAGCGGTGTGGCAGCCCCGGTAAATATCGTAGCCGAAGTAGTTTGCAAAGAAGCAGGTGATCCTGCTATGGGAGTACCATAAGCTATTGTTAACCCATAGTCATAACCTGTAGCCGTTATTTCATTGTTCGAGTTGACCGTTCCGTTCAGGGTTGCACTTATTCCGGTGATACCGGAAGCCGCAACGGTAACAATGACCGGTGCCAGCGAGAACTCATAGGCGCCGATGTCAGGAGTAACCCCACGCGTTACCCCGGCATAATCGGTTGTAACTGCAGGAATTGTAACACCCGTATTATTCAGTTCCGGCCTTGCTGTCAGCATGTTCGCACATGATGCAAACTGGGGATCTACACTGACTGAGTTGTAATCTCCGCCCGTAGCGGTCTGCCATGAGGCCATTGTCGCCAGATCTGCGCCATAATAACCCATCGGGCCGCCAGCAGCATAATAGTCGTTGTAATTGGAGCTCCAGACGCCTGTTGATGCAACGTACACAGCATAATGCTTCCCTGTTCCGCCGGTAACCCTGTTGTTCGCGAAAATATTGTTTCGCAAGGTGTAAAAAGCCGCAACACCGCGATAATATGCATACGTCGAAGAAGTCGTAGTGGCAGGTCCGCTGACATAGATGTCGTTATAGTACAAATTAAAGAAAGCCGTAGAGTAAGAACCATCATAGAAAGCATAAATATACGGATTCGTAGCTGCACCTCCATCGATGCAAATCAGGTTGTTTGAGTATTCATTCGTTACGCCGCTGGCGCCATAATTGTATATGCCATAAATGTAAGGCGTTAATGCTGCATTTGTGCAGGTAAGGCTGAAGATTTTATTCTTCTTCGTGTTGGCAGAATAAATATACATACCCCTGATATAAGGTGAACCTGAAGTTCCTGTCATAGACCAGTTGCCTATGATGTTGTTTTCACAAGCATTTCCTGGGTTTGATGACGGAAGGTATAAACCATAGATACCGCCGGTTCCGGCATAGGTAATAGAACCTGCAACGGTACTGCTCCCAATGACATTAGGGGTTACTGTGCCAACCTTAAAGAGGCCTCCCGAGAGGTAGAGAAGGTAAAGATAACCTGAGGCGGCTGTGTTCGGATAATTGATGCCTGAAATTGTGTTGCCTTGTACACTCGTTGCGGCTGTTCCCGATACCGAGGCATAGATCCCGTACAGATACCCGGTTTCGCTAGGACCATAATTTATTGAATTGAGAACAGTGGGACTTCCGATAAGATTATTCAGAATATTCAAAACGCCGCCGGTCATGTAAATAGAATACAGATAAGAAGAGCCGGCATAATTAAGGAATATATTCTGAATGGTATTGTTGGAAATTGTCGACGGCACTATAACACCCACAGAACCATAGATCCCATATATGGCGTAAGATGTTGCATTAGTCCATGCAGCGCCGCCGCAAGCCGGAGCCTGTCCCCCGATAAAATTACCGCTGATTGTATGGTTGTTCAAACCACTGCTGAAATAGATGCAATATTGTGCAGCAGTATTGACTGTAGCAGAATTGTAATAAAAACTATTACCAGATATTACCGCACCATCGCTGACTCCCGTGATATAAAGACCATAATTATTGAAGTTATAAATGTTATTATTCATGATCTTTATGTTGTTCAGAACGGAACTGGATGCAATGCCGGTGGCTTGCAGGCCAGTGGTCCCGGCTGTGGCATCGCGGATATCATTGTTCATGATCACTACCGTATTGGCTGCAGTGGTATTATAACCGATATTCACGCTCCCGTATGTCGAAGTTGAACTATTGCTCTCAATGGTGCAATACTTCAGTGTGTCGTTCACCGAACCATTATTAAACTGTATGGTTGGCTGGTTACTGCCGGCTGTTGTATTGGTAAAGCGGAAGGTCAGGTATTTCCCTGCAGTTCCGTTAATTGTCAACCGGGAGGCGCCATTGGTCCTGATCAGACCTGTACCTGCTGCCAGTGTGGCTGTACCGCTTATGGTTCTCAAGGTTGAGGCATTGGGTTGGATCACCATTTTATAGTTGGATCCTGGAGGATCTTCTGCCCATGCATTCAAAGCAACTGTTCCAGGTTCTGTGACGTCAGCAATAATATTTATCGTGGTGTTACCAACTATCACTCCCTGATTGATCATATCAAACGCGCCACCAGTGCCGGTAAGCGTCGCATAGGTTCCGGGAACCGTGATGGTTGTGGGAATTGAGTTTGATACGATGGGATAGGACTGGAAATTTGTCGGGGAAGCATTGATATTCTGAACCGGTGGGTTTCCGCTGGCACCTGCCATAGGATACCACGAGGTCAGATTATTTGCTGCATCCTGTGCAACGACAAAGTACTGGATGATATCACCGGCTGCCACAGCTGCCTGCAGTAAAGTATAATCGATGGTAAAGCTGAACGGACTGCTTGAATTGCTGGCAACTACATATTTCCATCCATTGTTGGCTGAAAGATTACCTGCAAATGCATTGGCATCCGTTGATTTCTTATAATAAATCCTTGGTAAGCTTGCGCCTCCTGATACACCAATGTTATCGGTAATGGTTGCCCAGTTTGGCAGAGCTCTGTTAACAGCGACAAGTCCATTCCCAAGAGGCACATAGGTAATGTTTTGTCCGAAAACGTCGGCGGAGAGGGTAAAGTTTCCTGCATCTGCGCCAACATCTGTCGGGGTCAATGTACTTCTGACCTGGCTATCAAAATCGTCAGTGACATTTGCCAGGGCTTTTCCGGCTCCTTCAATCGGCGTCGGACTTTGAACATGCAGGTTGGCGGTGGCTGAAGTACCGGTAGGAACGATAAAGTTCGGATCAGCGCTGCCACTGGCAATATCCGTTCCGACAGTATTTTTCCATGCTGCCCATGTAAGCTGGTCTACGGCATTAAAGCTGCCAAAAACACCACCAACAGCCCCATTGGAAAGGATCAGGTTATAATTGCTCGTCAATCCGAGAGGGAATTGGGTGGTGCCTGCCACTTTGATCCCATAATGTTCACCTGTTGTACCGCCTGAACGTGCGTTGAAGAAAATATTATCCAGGTAAACGCGTGGGGTAGTAAGTGCAGGAGTAATTGTACTGTTAAATGCATAGGTGCTTCCTGTAACCCCAGCAGCCGGTGCTCCACCGATGTAAATGCTGTTATTCAGCACGCTGTCGATAGTAGCTGCGGTTTCATAGATGCCAATGATCACTGAACTTGCCGTATTGGCAGTACCGTTGGGATTAATACCCAACTGGATCATGTTATTCTTGGCGGTAACATAGGCTCCGCTGCAGGCCATATATATGCCATCGACCTGTGATAATGCAGAACTGCTTGCTGTTGTTATATGATGGATGAAGTTCTTCTCGATGAGCAGGCTACCTGCAGTATGATTCACTAACATCCCATGGACACCCACAGCCAACGCAGGTTCGGTATTTGAAAGATTATAAATGGTATTTGAACGGATGATACTGCCGGGAACGGAGTTTACAGAATAGAGACCTGTGATGGAAGCGGACCCTGCGATGGTCAGGTTTTGCGAGGATGTCGTAAGATCCCTTACAGTATTTCCGGTCATAATTATCGGAACCGTGGTGCTTGCTTCATAAATTCCATACATGTATGAAGTGGCATGGCTGCTGAGATCGGTCATGTTGGCGATTGTGTTGTTGGAAACCGTCATCGTAGCAGTTCCGGCTCCTGTCGTGCTGACCAACGCCCCCTGCATAATAACCGGTGGGAAGGTAACAGCAGGACATTGGATACTGGATGCTGTGGAGAGACTTCCTACGAGGTTACCGCTGACACTGACATTTGCATTCTGAACTGTAGGTGTCACGGATAGCATTCTTAGTAGTAGATATAAGGTTGACGCTGATCCTGCGGGCGGGTTAAGTGTCCAGGAACCCAACGTATTGTTTTGAACATTCCCATACATGCCACGGAAATCAATACCTTCAAAACTGGGGTTATAGCCTGATGCGTTCAAGCCTACATTGATGGTGATTGACCCGGTACCGGTACCCGAACCGAAAGTATTATTACTGATGTTCTGGATCCCTACAACAGATAATAATCCGACAAAATAGATTGAAGATGCGGCCGGGTTCGTGCCCATCAGAATATTTGCAACCGAGTTTCCGGTTACGGTACTTGGATTTACCGTGAGCGCTCCGGTCGTTATACGAATTGCATAAATGAAATTCGCGATGGTCGGGGGTGTTCCATTCCCATTCAGGGTCCAGGGTGTTCCTCCGCAGTTAGGCGCTGATCCGCCGATGTAGTTATTTGAAATTGTGTACCCATCACCTGCTGCGATTAAAATCACGTTAAAACCAATTGCCACAGTAGGATTTAAGGTTGCAACCTGATAAAAACTGTTGCCTGTTATAGTCCATGCAGTAGTACCATTGTTGATGAAAATCCCTACAGGGTTTCCACCAGCGGCAAAATAGAAATCATGAATATAACAATTCGAGATTGTAGTGTTACTGTTGAAAAGAATAGGTGAAGCTGATCCTGCTGATAAAATAGCATATCCGGGGGTAGCAACTCCATCCCTGATTTCACAGTTATCTATTGTTTCATAGTTGTTTCCAACAATCGAATTTGTTGATCCAAAATAGATCGTACTGGTGGTGCCGGAAGCATTGGATCCTTTAATAATGCAATATTTAAGTCCGTCATAGGTGGAGCCATTAACATATTGAATGGTGTAACCCCCACCCGAGTTTTCAATAATGAGACTTTTTACAGCCCCTGTCGCATTTACACGGCCATCAAATGTGATATAACTTGCACCCGTCAGGTTGATGGTTCCTGTGGCACTGGCGCTGGTAATTGATAGTCCCGCAACAGATGGATACACTGTAACAGTATTGGTTGCGCTTGCACCGGGTACGAATAACGCCGGAATCGGGAAGGCAGGTTCCACAGTACTGACATAAGTGGATTGAAGAATAAGATTTAATGCACCATTCACGCCATTCGCATTCAGGTATGCAAAAGCGGCAGTCAATGTGAAGAAATCCCCTGTCGGACCGATTGTTTTATTCCCACTGATTGGAAATAAAGGTAAGGTTGTCTGATTACCAATGAGTGGAGACGTAGTCAGGTATAAAGGAGGGGTTCCTCCACAGTTGTTATTGGCTGCAAAAATGTAATAGTAATAATGGGTATTTGGTGTTAATCCGGTCGAAGTGAATGTGGTTCCTGCTCCCCAATAATCAACGATTCCACCGCCCAAAGCTGATCCGACGATATACGTTGTTCCATTTACAGGATTAGCAGAAAGAGTGCTGTTTAAACTACGCACGACCAGATAAGAATCGGCAGTTCCGGAGGCAGTAAAAGACCCGGCAATAGTTGTTGTTGACGGAGTCAGTATGAGTGCGGTAGGTTGAGCTGATGGGGTTGCACAAGGGTTAAGACCTTTTACATGCATGATGTCCATGTGGCAGTCATCACCATCCATACAGTTAAAAAAGAAGCCTACATACAATGTCGCCTGATTTGCAGCTCCTGCCGGCAATGTGACATTTTCAAGCACCCATTGGTTCGTTGCGGAATAACGCATGAAATAAGTTGACGGGTCCCCAGGTGCAGGATTCCAGGTAACTCCGTCAGTCGACCACTGAACAGTCACGCCTTCTGTTGTGTAAGTACTATAACCGCTGTCTGTGTACCATTCAAAATCGACTGTAACAGCAGCGTATCCCATAGTTGAGAGTGAGGTGCTTCTTCTTAACCGGTTTTGATATCCTGAACCAAAAGAGTACGATTCAAAATCTACAATCCGGGCTCCTTCAATAGGATTCACAGTCGGATATGTCCCCACCGACTTATAATAGGTAATATTTGCGCCAGATACAATGTCAACAGTCCAACCTGTCGGGGCTACATTTGAACCGTCTGTAGTTGATTCCCAACCTTCCGTTAGCAAGGTTGTTTGACCGAATAAGGTAATCCCTGTCAACAACAGGGAGACACAAAATAGTAAGAATTTTTTCATAAATTTTGTTTTTTTAGTTAACGATAAATTACTTTTAAACTATTATATTTATTTTAAGATCTGATTATTGAACGAAACACATAAGAGGCATAAAATAACAAATAGCTTTTTTCAAAGTCTACGTTTCGTTTAGTTAAAAAAATAGAATAGAGGAAGTTATATGTTGTTTAGGTTTCGTTATTAATGATACAAATATATGAACTTTATTTAAAAAACCAAATATATAAAAAAAAGTCGAATATTCTTTACTTTTTTTTATAAAAAAAATTAATGAAGAATAAGATATTATTACATTGATGTCAGAAAATTTTCTCATTCGATAAATACCCCTGGACATATTCAGAGATACCTTCCTCAAGTGTGTAAAAAGGTTTCGTATAACCTGTCCTGCGCAGTTTCTCCATTTTCGCTTGGGTGAAATACTGGTACTTATCGCGGATATCTATAGGCGTATCTATAAATTCAATTTTGGAAGGTCTGTTAATGGAGGTAAATACAGCATGAACTAAATCAAGAAATGTTCTTGCATGCCCTGTTCCCAGGTTATAAATTCCCGGATCACGGTTATGATCCATCAGAAAGTAGAGAACATCGATCACATCTTTCACATAAATGAAATCCCTGAGTTGTTCACCATCCTTATAGCCCGGATTGTGTGACCGGAATAACCTTACCACCCCGTCCGCCTGTCCGCTCGTCCGCCTGTCCGCCTGGTTAAATGCATGAAACACCACCGACGCCATCCGTCCTTTATGGTATTCATTCGGCCCGAAGACATTGAAAAATTTCAGCCCATACCAATAAGGCGGCGACGTAGTTTGCCGGATGACCCATTTATCAAATTCATTCTTCGAGACACCGTATGGATTTAGCGGCTGAAGTTTGAAAATCAGCTTGTGTTCATCATTATATCCGAGACTACCATCGCCATATGTGGCAGCTGATGAAGCGTAGATCAACGGGATGCCAAATTCAACACAAGCGTCCCATATTTTTTTGCTGTAATTCAGATTCAGCTCATTGAAGATCTCCACATTGAACTCAGTGGTATCTGTCCTGGCGCCAATGTGGAATATGAATTCAACCTGCTTATGATTTTTCCGGAGCCAATCGAAAAATACATTTCGCTCGATCTTTTCTCTATATACCTTATGGAGAATATTCTTGTTTTTTATAACGCTGGAAAAATCATCCACCAAAATTATATCCTTAATACCCTTGTTATTCAGCTTACTTACAAGGCAACTTCCGATAAAACCTGCAGCACCGGTCACTATGATCATAATTTGACGGTTTTTTTGGTAAAATTAATATAAAATATCAGATAAGCGAACGGTAATGATTACGAATTACGCCTGCCTGCCGCAGGGATTACGAAGTCGAGGTGATTGGTGATTGGTGACCGGTGACCGGAACAGTGAAAAGTGAATAGTGAACAGTGAACAGTGAACAGTGAATAACTATGAATAACCATGAATAACTCCCGACAATGAAAGATCGCTCGTCATTCCCAGAAATGAATAAGATCCTCAAAGCGTTCCCGTTCCTTCAGAATCTCAAACCGTACACCATCGTTATAATACCCGAGAATCCTTGGAGTTTGCCGGCTGTTATACCTCGACCACATGCTGAAAGTATATCCTCCCGCATCGTGGACAATGATATAATCACCTTCTTCGACTGCAGGCAGGTCAACATTTTTAGCAAGTATATCACCGGAAAAACAGAGCGGGCCGGCCAGGTTATATGGATTGATATCCTGTCCCCGTTTCAGATTTCCGTTCTTATCAAGCACACTGTATTCGTGCTGCCAGTCTTTTGGATTAATGCATTCCCTGAGGAAGAGATCCGCACCGGCATGGATCATGGCAGTGTTAATTCCCAGGTCTTTCTTAACATACTCTACACGACTGGCCACCCAACCTGTATTTACATGCACCCAGCGGCCAAACTCAGTGAACAGTGAATAGTGATCAGTGAACAGTAAAGGAAACTTATCCCGTATGGTTTTGGCATATTGTTCCATACTTACCGGCGTCGCTGAACCTGAATAAGAAACCGGGATTCCTCCGCCAATATCAAAGATTGTAATCTGCTGATAGCCCAGGAGATCATTCACTTCTTTTACAAAATCAAAAAGTAGGCTGATGCCATTAATAAGCATTTCCACAGGACAGCCCTGGGACCCTATATGTAGGTGAACTCCTGTCAGCCATTGATGTTCCCTAAATGCATTGATCAATTCATCTCTTCTGTATTTGATGGGAACACCGAATTTAGAATATTCACCGGCGACACTTGATTCCAGGATTTTTCCTACCCCTGTCTGCGGATTGATCCTTATACCGACAGTGCTTTCGGAAATAAGCCCTTCTTTTAACTTTCTTATCCTGTCCAGTTCCATGAGTGAATCAGCGTTGATGTGCACTCCTTCCTTCAAAGCATATTCAAGATCGTTGAATGTTTTGACCGGGGAGTCATAAACGATCCTATCCGGAGGATAACCTGCTTTCCTTGCGATAACCAGCTCACCTAATGAGGCGACTTCCACACCCACATTCAGCGTTTTACAGAGGGTGAGGATTTTAACCAGGGGATTGGCTTTCATTGCAATGCCATGGATCGCCGAAGGAGGGAAAAGAGAAATAAGATGACGGATCCTTTCTTCAAGAAATGACAGATCATAACAGATCACAACGGTGTCCTCTTCCCGGATCAATCCGTTGGAAATGACAGACTGAAAAGTCTTTTCAATACTATTCCCGGATATAGTCGGTTTCATATTTTCTTGTATTTATGGATGTCACGGATTGTTCAAAGTAACCAGGGAACATCTTAATCAATGCAATCTTTCGCTGCTTCGAATAATTTCTGTACGGCTTTTTTCCCCTCCTCACCAAGGTCCACTGTGAAATCATTTACATAGAGCCCGATATGTTTCTTCATTACTTCTTCGTCCATCTCCTGCGCATTTTCACGAACAAAAGCCATAACTGATCCGGGGTTCTGAAGTGCAAATACCACGCTTCTGTTCATGATCCTGTTTATTTTTCTGATCACTTCATGACCGAAACTTTTTTTAACAATGATACCGCCCAACGGAACCGGTGAATGCATCCGGTTTTCCCAATATTCGCCAAGATCGGCCACTTTCCGGAGGCCTTTTTTTTCATAAGTGAAACGATTTTCATGGATGATCACACCTGCATCTACCTCACCGTTTGAAACGGCTTCTTCGATTTGGTGAAAAACCAGCACTTTTTTCTTCCTGGCCAGCGGGGCAATTATTTTCAGAAGTAAATTGGCAGTAGTATATTCCCCCGGAATCGCGATGGATAAAGTTTCCAGGTCTTCTACAGTATATTTTTTTTTGCTGATAATCAGCGGGCCGTTTCCAAAACCCACCGCACTTCCTGAATCGAGCATATCATAGTTTCTCTTCAGATAAAGGAAAGCATGATAACTTACCTTGCACATATCTATATTCCCATCCATTGCCCTACGATTCAAAACTTCAACATCAGCCATAGTAAAATTGAACTCCAACCCTTCGGTATCAATCTTATTATGGACCATGGCATCGAAGATGAATGTGTCGTTGGG
The DNA here is from genome assembly GCA_903929315.1 of uncultured Bacteroidales bacterium. Lineage (GTDB taxonomy): Bacteria > Bacteroidota > Bacteroidia > Bacteroidales > FEN-979 > CAIYUC01. The sequence continues at coordinate 8,079 of CAIYUC010000020.1, read as the reverse complement.
ACAAGGGGAGAATGCTAAATTAATGGCTTTCATCTCTTATAAGGCGTTAGGCAACAGGCAATAGGCAATAGGTAATGATAACAATGAATAACTACGAATTACTATGAATAACCATGAATAACTGCCAACTTATATGGTCAATACTTCACTTAAGTACTCAATTCTTCAATGATCTCCCATAAAACTTTGTGCAGGTTTTTAAATGCCAGTTCAAGGTTCCAGCGGGTTTTGTCCCTCTCAGCAACATAATTTGAGATACTCCTGATCTGTGCGCATGGAATATGATCTGAAAGGCATGAATAAAGAAATGCAGCTCCTTCCATGCTCTCTGTTTCAGGGTGGTACATAGATATTATTTTACGTATACTCCCGATGTTACCGTGAATGGTATTTGCGGTGGCGCCTTTTACGGACCTGATTCGTGCGAGACGATCACTTTTCAGCGGGGAACCATTGATGAGCCGTCCTTTGTCGTATGGAGGATTATCAGGGTCCATTAAGCCGATGTCAAATAATGAAAGGAACTCTTCGCCATCCTCAGCGCCCATTTCCGGAATGCATTCTTCGGTGACATGAACTACTTCTCCGATGGTAAGATGATCCATATAGGAGCCACCAATCCCTGCATTGATGGCAAGATCATATTTAGTACCGGCAGTCTGTTTCCCAAGGTGATAAGCCGTCTGCATCATCCCGATTCCGGGAATCAGAACATCAATAAAGGTATTTTTGAATTGGTAATGTGAGACCTGTCCTGTCGCTTCTCCCAAAGGAATAAGTTTAGCCAGAAAAGGACGAATTTCCAAGATGGTTGCTGCAACAAGGAGAATCCTCATTATTTCGTTGTTTCAAATTATTTTATAGAACAGATCAGTGATTTACGATTTACGATGTACGATTTACAATTGAATGTATGATCGACGATTGACGATTAAATTATTAAAAAATCGTACATCGTACATCGTAAATCAGGTTGCTGGTCTTTTATTATATTTTGTTCCGTATTCGAGTCCATGGGCATTTGGGCCCATTTCATTTCGTCTTAACATAAATGCAAAGAATAACCCAAAAAACCCGCAAAGGCTGAAGATCCACATCCCGAGGTGATATCCCTGGGGATGGGCTGCATTTGCATTGGAGTAGTCATTCGCCCATCCGACCATCAGGTTAAAACCGGCAAGCCCCATATTCTGGATCATCGTCATCAGGCCATATGCTGTTCCAAGCTTTGAATGGTCAACGATCAGGGCAACGGATGGCCACATAATAGCCGGGATCAATGAAAACGCAATTCCCATGATGACCATCGGGATGGCAATATTTGGGAAATAGTTAAACAAGGTTGTGATCATATTCCCAAAATAAACCATCCCGCCGATAAATCCGGAACCGCTGTCGGAGGATGAAAACAGGGTAATTACAGACTGGGGCAGAACCACCTTATGAACAACATATCCCATGATCAGGTAAACCGGGATGATCAGTAGTGAGCCAAACATCATAAGCAGTGATCGTTTCCCGATCTTATCGGATAATAGACCAAAGATCGGGGTCAATATCATGGCTGAAAGGGTAAGCAAACTCGAAAGGAATCCACCCATTCCGCGTGCGACATCATCAGGCATACCAGTCAGGTGCACATCTTTAAAGAATTTTACGGCGAAGGTTTGGAATGGGAACATTGCTGAATAAAAGGTAATGCATAACAAGGTGATGAACCAGAAGGATTTTCCGAATTTAAAAAGGTCTTTCAGAACGACCTTATCCTGGTTTCCCTCTTTCTGCAGGGAATATGTTTTTTCCGAATAGATATCGATCAGGTAATAGATAGCCAGTGTTGCAACGGCAATGACCCCGGCCCCGACCGCTATCCATAATGGTTTCTGCCAGTAAACAAACATCGATTTACCCCAGGTAGGAGAATTCAGCGCTAAAAAGGAACCTAAACGAGCTATAGTGAGGTTCAGACCGAATGCAAATGAAAGTTCTTTCCCCTTGAACCACCTGGCAAGGATCGTCGTGATGGCCACGATCATTGACTCAGCGCCAAGACCGAAGATCAATCTGCCGGTCGCCATGAAAACGATATCTCCTTTGATAGTCGTGAACAGGGCGCCAAGGAAGACAAGGCAGGCAAAGATCAGTGCAGCTTTTTTGGTCCCGATCTTATCAATGATAATCCCCCCCACAAGCACCATAAAAATATTGGGGATGCTATAAATTCCCTGCAGTAAGCCAAGGTTCTTGTCAGTGAAATGAAGCTGTGCTTTCAGCACGTCAGCCAGTGGACTGATACAGTCATAAATATAATAGTTTCCAAACATGGCCAGGCTGATGAATACGAGAACGATCCAGCGTAACACAGCAGGCGGGTCTTTTTTCATGATGAGGGTTTGTTCCATAATTGATAATTAAAGGTTATTTGTTGATTTTTCATTCGTCATTCAATACAGGCACAAGGCACGAGAAATCCGGCATCCGGTATCCGGCATCCGGCATCCGGCATCCGGCATCTGGCATCTGGCATCGAGTATCGAGTATCGAGATCCAAAAGTACTATTTTTTACTAAATTATTGCAGGTGTTCCTGACATCATTCCCATTCCTGTATCTTTGTATTAATTTAAGTGCTTAATTTATATATAATGGCAAAGAAATCCACATTGTTAGTTTTATCGCTTTTAATTCCCGGACAGGTTATTATTGCTGGGAAAGTTCCCGACACTACTGTTTTCAATCTTCATCCAAACCAGTCGTCGCAAACCGTCTTTACTATGGATTTCGAATCGACTCCGGATTTCTCTCTCACTTTCTCTCCCTGGACAGTCTTGGATAAAGACAGCAGTGCGACTTTCCAGATAACAGGGGAAACCTTTCCACATTCGGGGGAACCGTTTGCATTTATATCTTTTAATCCGGCACAGGTCACTCCTCCAATGACCGATCCGGGGATTCAACCCCATTCCGGATCACGTTTCGGCGCCTGCTTTGCAGACAGGGTTCCGCCAAATAATGATTGGTTTATATCTCCAGGGATACATCTTGATACGAACGGATCCTTTAGTTTTTGGGTCAAGTCATGTACTGGCTGGTACGGACTTGAAAAATACAAAGTCGGGGTGTCTACAACAGATAATAACCCGGGAAGTTTTACTTTTATCTCGGGACCAACACCTTTACTTGCTGATACATTCTGGATCAAAAAAACCTTTAGTTTATCAGCCTATAATAACCGGCAGGTTTATATTGCCATTCAATGTGTCTCTGATACGTCGTTCATTTTTATGATCGATGATCTGGCAATACTTACCGGCGACTCAGCTGTTTTAGCAGATTTTTCCGCTGACAAGACCAATATTCCTGCCGGTGGTTCTGTGAACTTTACGGATCAATCGGACGGAAACCCTACATCATGGTTGTGGTCGTTCCCGGGTGGTTCCCCCGCCATGTCCAATCTCCGGAATCCTTCCAATGTTGTTTACGCGACTCAGGGAATCTATAATGTGACACTCACAGTTACTAAGGGTACATACAGTGATACAAGGACAAGAAATAGTTATATCACTGTTGCATCTTCTTATCCTTCATTTATGTCCCTGGATTTTGAAAGCCTGGCTGATTTTACTCTGGATTTTAGTCCCTGGTTTATTGCGGATGTGAACGGAGGCGGTACTTATATCATTACAGACCATACTTTCCCAAATTACGGTGACCCCTTTTCTTTTATCGCATTCAATCCCGGGCAAGTCCATCCACCGATGACAGACAGCGGTATCCAGCCTCATTCAGGACAACGGTTTGGTGCGTGCTTTTCATCAGCTCCTCCTTATAATCCAAACAATAAATGGTTGATCTCACCAAAAATGCACCTCGGCCCTAATCCCCAGATTGGATTATGGGTGAAAACTTATAATCTGATGTATGGATTCGAAAAATATAATATCGGAGTCTCAAAGACAACCAATAATCCAGGCGATTTTACGGTTATTTCAGGGCCAGTTCCCCTGGAAGCTCCGGTTGACTGGTCATACAGGCAATTCAGCCTTGCAGATTATACAAACGAGGATGTCTACCTGGGAATCCAGTGTGTTTCTGATACTGCATTCATTTTTATGGTGGATGATATTCAGATTGGTTCGAATCTTTTTGTGGAAGAGATCCCACCGGGGGAATGGGTTGCTCTGTACCCAAATCCCGCTCAAGACAAAATTTTTATTAATTTTGGCACCCGGCCGGTTAAAAATCCGAAGGTAATATTGTTCAATAACATGGGAACAGTGATCGGACATCCTGAATTCCCTTCAGAAGTGAAAGGATCTATTGAAGTCAGACTTCCTGATTTGACCAACGGAATATATTATCTTTCGGTAAGCGACGAAAAGAGAAATACGGTTAAAAAGATCATCATTGAGAAGTAACAGAGTACCACAAATTATTCTTTTAATCTTTTAAAATTGAACAGGTTTCGCTATCTCATCGTAACCCTGGTTTTTACTTTTTCCTTCTTCTTCATTCAGAAGGGACAAAGCCAGATCAGTAAGGGAGGAATTCCTCACAGCACAGTTTTATCTGTTCCTGACAGTATCAGGAATGTTATAACATTGGTACCACCTTCCCTGGAGATCATCCGGAAAGAAGATGAACAATATCCATCTCCGTACCGGTTTGCCGTGAACTTACCCGTTGACGTGACACCGGAAAATTCAGGGAACTGGACTGACCTGCCGGATGGTAGCCGTATCTGGCGTATGACGATTGTTGCTCCCGGAGCTCTTGCTGTTTCTGCCTATTTTGACAGGTTCCATATTCCGGAAGAGGGCAGGCTTTATTTGTATAATTCAGATAAAACCCGGGTCATCGGCGCGTTCACGGAAATTAATAATTCACCGGGAGGATACTTTGCAACAGAACTTGTTACAGGAGATAAAATAACCCTTGAATATGATTTGCCTGCCGGACAACAGGAATCACCCGTTCTTCATGTATACGAGATCGCATATGCTTACAGGGGCGTGAAGGGAACAGAGACCAGTGACCAGGTTGTGGGAACTGGCGGCTCCTGCGAAGTCAATATCAATTGTACTGAAGGCGACAATTGGCAACAACAAAAAAAAGGAGTGGTCCGGATAGGTGTGAAAAAATCCGGCAGCTTATATTGGTGTTCAGGATCTTTGGTGAATAATGTCCGCAAGAATAAAGTGCCTTATATACTTACCGCAAATCATTGCGGATTTTATACTACTCCTGCCGACATTCAACAATGGATTTTCTATTTCGATTTTGAATATCCCTCCTGTGACAACACACCCAGTATACCTGTCCCCACCAGATCACTGACCGGCGCTACAATGAAAGCTCAGGGTGGAAATATGTCTAATTTTGGATCCGACTTTTTTCTTCTCCTTCTCAACCAGAATATACCGGATTCGATGGATGTCGTTTTCAACGGGTGGACAAGGCAGGATACTATCAGTGTGAGCGGCGTGGGAATTCATCATCCTGAAGGGGATGTTAAGAAGATATCGACTTATACCACTCCGACTGCACCCTCTAATTATAACGGCCAACCGGAGCTTACCCATTGGAAGGTTGTTTGGGCCGCAACACAGGATGGTCATGGGGTCACGGAAGGCGGATCGTCCGGTTCCCCTTTATTCGACAGTCATGGAAGGATCACCGGCGCCCTGACCGGTGGGGAATCAAATTGTGATAGTGCTAATCTTACACTTCCGGATTATTACGGCAAATTTTATTATTCCTGGGACAAAAATGGATCTGATTCTACCAGTTGCCTGAAGTATTGGCTTGATCCCGATAACCAGGGACCGATGTTCCTCGATGAGATGGAAGTTAAACCGCCACCTGTTCCATCTGTCACACTATATCCCACACAATTCGATAAATTTATCAAGTTTCTTTTTATTGGAATCTGGCCATCTGCTTTTCATATTACTTTTTATAATATCATGGGTGTTATAGCTCTTGACCGTGAACTACAAAAAACCGGTGATACCATGGAATATGATGAAGTGGCGAATATTCCCTCCGGTGTCTATATTGTCAAGATACGAACCCCAAACCTGATTGTAACCCGGAAGATGATCAAAGCAGTTCATACTCATTAAATACCCTTATTTCAGAAGGCATCAATTCCTAAATTCGTTAAAGGGTGGACACAACCGATATCGAAAAAACAATTTTCGATTTAAAAATTCCTGAGTCTTTTCTAAAGATAGCTGAAAAAGTCTTTCAGAAAGAGAGAATAACGCCGGAAGAGGGATTGTTCCTGTTCCAAAAAGCGGATATAGGATATCTGGGAATGCTCGCAGAAATTGTCCGCCGGGAAAAATGCGGCAATGATGTTTATTATATCCGGAATTTCCATATTGAACCTACAAATATTTGTGTCAACAAATGCCGTTTTTGTTCTTACTCGCATCATTACAGTTCCCGAAGCTGGGAGCTGACAGTGGATGAGATGTTGAATATCGTCAGGGAACAGGACGATACGGTTCGTGAAGTGCACATTACTGGTGCGGTTCATCCTGACAGGGATATTTATTACTATGGCGAATTGTTGGTTAAGATCAGGAAAATCCGGCCCGATATTCACATCAAGGCATTATCCGCTGTGGAACTGGAATTCCTTATAAAGAAATCCCGGTTAAGTCATGAACAGGGTTTAAAGTACCTGAAGTCATGTGGATTGGATTCAATTCCCGGAGGAGGCGCTGAGATATTTGACACTGCCATCCGGAAAAAGATCTGTGAATCAAAAGCGTCCTCTTCCGAATGGCTGGCAATCCATGAAACAGCCCATAAACTGAATATTTCTTCCAATGCTACGATGTTATATGGGCACATCGAACAATACGAACATCGCATTAACCATCTTCTCTTGCTTCGCGAGCTTCAGGATCGTACAGGTGGTTTCAATGCATTCATTCCGCTGAAGTTCAAAAACAGGAACAATGAACTTAGTTACATTAATGAAGCTTCAGTCCTTGAGGATATGAGGAATTATGCGGTTTCCCGTATTTTCCTCGATAATTTCCCTCATCTTAAAGGGTACTGGCCCATGATCGGAAAACCAATAGCACAGCTTTCCCTCTCTTTTGGGGTTGATGATCTTGACGGGACGATCCAGGATTCCACCCGGATCTATTCTCTTGCCGGCTCTGAGGAGCAGAACCCGGCCATCACAGTATCGGAGATGATAGCGTTAATTCAGCAGGTGAAAAGAGATCCTGTGGAGCGGGATTCGTACTATAATCAAATCACAGTTTAGGTATCATTACTATTATAGAGGTAAGATAGTTTGTAAATTTTTAAAACTTTTGTATAAATTCGAGAAATTGTTTACTTTTGTAAAACTTTTAAAAGTTAAAAGAATTTGGATTGGGGTGTCCCCGGTCGGTATAAAAGCCAGAATTCGTTTCTGGCTTTTTACTTAATTCTAAATATTTATCAATTACAACCTCTTTTTTTCTTGCTTGCTGGATATTCTTGGTTTTATCCTGCTTTTGATCTTCACTTAGAGTTGCTTCTTCATGGACAATAAATATATGAGTGTGTCCATGAGGATGATTTATATCGTAAAAACAATATCATTCATGGACACTATGACCATGATGATGACCATGAGCAAATTATTTGTTCCCGTTAAATACATACTTATAGTTGTGTGACGTAATAGGTTCACCATTATCACCAATCAAACCTAATTCTTTCATTTTCTTTAATTGGTTAGAAGCTTTCTTTCTTTCAAACTTAAAATAATCTTCATATTCTTTTCTTGAAACTTCTTTCCGTTCCTTAATAAAATCATATCCTGCAAGTTCTTCGTCATTAAGTTGATTAACAGCTTCATTATGACTTATTGCCCGAACAGCATCAGCAGTTCGGGGAAATGTAACAATAAGATCAGGCTCTACATAAGTAGGGTCTGCTGATTAAGTCAGGATGTTTTCGGTTCAAAGATTCCGAGCGAAAACAGATAATAAAGATCCTGCTTTAATATTTTCATAAAACTCTTTGCTGAATAAGTCCACATTGATAAAATATGGCAATAGGCGCTCAG
>CAIYUC010000019.1 GCA_903929315.1 uncultured Bacteroidales bacterium | reverse complement strand
TGTCGTAAAAAAAAGTCCATCTATCAAAAATCTTCCCAATAGATTTTTTTGTCAAAACGTTACTGTATGTACTTTTTGTTACTTTTGTGATAAATAATGTTATCTCATAAAATCCAGGATATGAATAAACTTAATCGGGTTATTGTTTACAGTATTCTAATAATGAGTATCATTATCGCTTTTTCCGGTTGCAAAAAAAAGACGGATGAATCACCCGCACCAACCTATCCAGCAGATCCTATTCCTGCCTTTACCATAACTTACCAGACAGTTCCATTAGCCAGCAATGATACAGGAGTTAAGTTTTTTGCAAACTGCAGCACAACGGGCATAAAAATGACGAAAGTGGATATTGTCAATCCAATCAATGTGACCATAACGTTTGCCCTGAATGGCCAAATATTTGATAGCGCTCAAGTTTTTGCTTTACAAAGTGAAGCTACTATTTACCAGAAACATGTTGGTACTTACCGGATTATTTTTAGTGGATTCCGTAAAGTTGATAATGCACCGTTTACTATTGTCACATACATTAATGTTACCAGGGATGATCCCTATCCTGCTGTTTCATTTATCGTTACTTACCTGACAGTTCAGTTGCAAGTAGGTGGTGAGGGTGTACAATTTTATGCTAACTGCAATTCAACAGATGTTAAAATGACAAAAGTGGAAATTTTAGACCCGATTCACAGTGGAACCGTAACTTATAACCTGAATGGTAATGCATATGTAAGATCTCAGATCTTTGCTTTACAGGATAATTCCACTGCTTATGCAAAACAGAGTGGTACATATCAGATAACTTTTACTGGTCTTCGCACAGCTGACAGCGCACCGTTTGTCAATGTTGTAAATGTTCCTGTTTCCAAATAAAGATTGTTAAAAAAAAAGAGGCTGCTTTCAAAAAAGTAGCCTCTTTTTTTTTCCTGATCACTTCGATCACTTAGTTTTATCAGGGTAAGGAGGAATTCCCGGCAACTCTTTAGGCCAGCTTTTTAATTCATCTTTTATCACTTCAATGGCTTTATTCAATTGCTCATCCTCACCTGCGTATTCTTTTGCAGGATCATTATCTACGATAATGTCAGGATCCACTCCATGACCTTCAATTATCCAATTCTTTCCTTCAGTGTCATACGGTGCAAATTCCGGTTTCCTTAAAGAACCCCCATCAATAAATGGCAAGGAACCACGAATACCGACAACTCCACCCCATGATCGTGTACCGATAATTTTCCCCATCTTCATCTTTTTGAACTGGTAGGGAAAAAGATCCCCGTCTGAAGCAGAATAGCGGTCAATTAACATGCACTTGGGCCCCCACACCATTTCAAGTCGGCCAGGACTTCCTTCAGTATTCCGTGCCATTTTGATCATGGTCATTTCCCGATTCAATCGCTCAATAATCATAGGAGAAACGTTTCCACCACCATTTCCACGATCATCAATGATCAATGCACGTTTGCTAAGTTGTGGATAAAAATGTTTTACAAATTCATTAAGACCTTCCGTTTCCATATCAGGAATATGAATATATCCAACCTGGTCGTTGGTGGAATCGCTTACAGTCTTAATGTTTTTCTGAACCCAGTTGTAATAATATAAAT
>CAIYUC010000018.1 GCA_903929315.1 uncultured Bacteroidales bacterium | reverse complement strand
GCGCCAGAGCGCTTGGATGGCCGGCGGCGGCGAAACGGCCAGCGAACCGCCGCGCAGCGGCTCCATGACGATTACGGCGAGGCCCTTCGAGGCGGCGTAATTCAGCCCCTCCGTGCCAGCTTGGTTTTCCTCGTCGAGATAGTTGTACTGAATCTGGCAGAACGTCCACGGGTAGGCATCGACAATGCGCTTGAAATCCGCGCGGCGGCCGTGGAACGAGAAACCGGCGTTTATGATCTTCCCCTCGCGTTTTGCACGGTCGAGAAATCCCGGCACGCCGAGTTTTTCCAGTTTCTCCCAGCTCTCTTTACCCATGCTGTGGAGCAGGTAGTAGTCGATTTGATCGGTCTGTAAGGTCACGAGCAGATCGGGAGAAGTGTCCATATGATGATGGTCAGGAGAATAACGATAACTGATACCAAGACCAACCCGCAGATTTTTGACTACGTTGAGTTCAAGCTTCACCCCAGGTTCAATAACAAAGAAATGGTCCCCATGAGAGAAATGGTGGTCAGACCATTCATTCTGAGAAAAGGCAGAGTCACTAAGATGCACCTTATGAGAATGATAAACAATACCACCTCCTATCATCAAAGGAAAGGTGACATGGATTTTGGATTTAGGAAACAGGGTATACTCCAGTAAAAGCCCGCCATAACCCCCATTTAAGCTGGCCTCATGTTTTCTATTGCTGGTGGAGTCATTATCAGAATGGTGACCGTGCGATCCCTGCGGATTATCAGTGAAATTCCCCGTCAGCCCTATCGTCCAATGGTGATTGAGTATCAGTCCCATACTTATACCAGGAAGAAAAACACTTTTATGCCCGAAATGCGAATATCCACCGTTTAGTTCGATAAAATAACCCAGGGGAATTTTGCAACTACCACTGCCTTTATTAAAAAGAGTATGGATCTCATTTTTACCGGCAGATGCATCTGATGGTTGTGTATCCTGGGCAAAGACCGCCAGGACACTTGCCCAGCAGATCAGAATGATTATGATTTTTTTCATCTTTCAAGTTTTTTAAGGTTTAGACCTGCCAACCTTAAGGCAGGGAGTATACCCTTGTTCCATACACGACTTGTTAGAATGCGGTAGTTATTGATATTTGAGATAACAAACAGGAGTTCCGGGGAAATAGTATATTTAGATAAAAATATATTTATATATGATTATTAATTCCTTTAAAGGGTGATATTTTGCTTCCTTGCTGCTCAACCGATGAACAATCCTTCGAGCCTTGGCCTTAGTGGACCGGTAACGTACCATTCGATAACACAATTCCTTGCATCCGAACGGGTAACGACTCCGCAATGCGTTATCGGGCATCCGCCAGCGGTTCCTTGAGAACATCCTGCTCGAACTGAAAAAACCGGGAATCCTGGGGAGCAGGCTTGGAAAATCAGGGGGATATTATCTTTTGAAATCACCCCGGGAAGTCAGCCTGGTTGATATTATCCGGCATTTTTAAAAAATTATATTTTAACCTTATCCATAAAAGCAAAACTTAGCATTATAGAGATTGCCACAATTCCCAAGAATAAAGTAAGCATCGAAAGTTTGTTTTTGGCAGATGTTTTACTTACCCATAGTAAAATATATCCTACAAACAGATTCAAACAACCCCATAAGACATTTACGGTCGGTGAAGAAAGTCCTTTACCGGGCGGGGTTGCAAAAGGAGTTGGAAACGAGTCTCCCGATATGCCATGAATAAAATGGGGGACTACATTTGCCAGAAACATTCCGGCAAAAAATGCTGCTAAATAATGATACCATTTCATATTTTTAATTTTATGTGACGGATGCACCCAATTATTATCCAAATATAAGAATTCCTTTTTTATTTTTTTCTTCCATTGGAACCACTGCTGCCAGTCTTTTGGGCTCCACTGCTGGTGTTTCGTTGAAAAGTATTTTGATTCACCTGCCTTACAGCCCCACGGTCACGATTAATCACTTGTTTATCCATCTCCTTCCGGTTAAAATTTTGTGGTTGCTGACGAATGACATTTTGTCGTTGTGGAGGATTGACCTTTTGGGGTTGAGGAGGATTAGGATTTTGAGGTTGCTGACGAATAACGTTTTGTTGTTGAACGGCAGGCTTTGGCTCTTTTGTTTTTGTTTCTGCAGGCTTCCATTCTTTACCGTCAAAGGTTTCATAATTAGTCCCTTTTTTACGGTAAATATTTCCATCCTTGGATGTGAGTACATTATTTGGAACATTGGCTTTCTCAGGTGTTTTGGTAGGATTCTCCCGATTAATAATCCGTTCCTGGGCCGGTTTTATTTCTGCTTTTCCCTGGGTCCCCTGTTGATTGGAAACAGGATAGGATTCAATTTTAACCGGATTCTGGTTTTGTTGCCGGCTATATGTTTTCACACCCCTGGAGGAATTATTATAGACATTGGTTTGACGGAAAATGTTCCGGTTTGGGGTATTTTTAATGATATTCGAATGTTTAAATACCACTGGTCTTGATCCATAGTAATGATTACATGGCTCAAAATAAGGTGGATGAAACTTCGGGGGTCCCCACCAGCCGCCACGCCATCCCGGCCTGTAATTGTTATATCTGAAAAACCTCTCGGATCTGCCATATCCCATGCTCCAACCTGTCCAGGGGCTATAATGCATATTGAATCCCCAGGTGTATGGCCTGGGATAATAGTAACGACCATACCAGCCACGATAGCCCCATCCTGTCCCATAAACCACGGTTGGTCCATAAATATAACATCCAATGTAACCTGGGGTATATCCCATATATACTATATCAGGCTGAACATCATATATATAAACATATTTAACATTATATGAAGGATCTTCCGGTGGGATTTTCTGGAACTCATCCGGAATAGCAGTAGCTACTTCCCATGGGCCATTGGGTGACGGACCTGTGAACCAGACTGCATTCTCACATACATAATAGGTATTATCATAAAGTAACACGGTACTATTTGTATTATCGGCACGGGAAATCATTGTTCCTTCTATCTGTACAAAGTTTGGATCACCATTGTATGCCACTTCACATCTCGCTTCCTTACGGTCAACAGCTGCCGTTTGAGGGAGTTCAGCATCCTGCACAGCCTCAGTCGCGGCGTCAGTTCCGGCAACACTGGCAAGGACAATATCCTTCTCCGACCCTTCTGGGATTTTAGCGAAATCGCCCGGAAGCTTATCCGAGGCAATATATGTCCAGGGTCCATTCATGCTGGTTGAATTATACCATCTTCCGGAAAGCAGAACAAAATATTGCTGGTTTTCGATTGTCATAAACACATCATTGTCTGTGTTGGTCATGTATAGTAATTTAGTCCCTTCAACCGGAGCGAAATCAGGCTCACCATCTGACTGGATGAGCTCTGACGGGTGGGTTCTTATGATGATCTGTGATACCACGGATTTGGATACCTGTGGTGTTGCCGGCTGGTTCTGTATTGTGTCTTCATTATTCTGGGACTGCGTTGTCTGACTTTGCAATTGTCTTTTCGCTGCTGCTTTTTTAAACTCTTCCTGTAACTTTTTCACCGCTTTTGGAGGTTCAGTAATATTTATCCATTTCCCATTGAGGACATCATCTGTTGTATACCAGAAATCACCTCCAAAAAGATAATAATTATTATTTCCGGCATCCTGTACAACAAAAAAAGGTGTATTTATTGCTTGTTTAAGATCAGATTGCTCCATGGGATTAAATTTCGGTTCTCCGTCGAATATAACAATTACCGAAGGTTGCTTCATGTAGATGATCTCGGGTGGTTTATTGTTAATGTTTTGAGATGTCTTGATTTCAGCCTCATTTATTTGTAGAGAAGTCAGGAGTTGATCCAATGAAAATTCAATGTCCCACTTTGGAATTTCCTCTTCCAGTAATTTTTTAAAGCTGTCAATCTTATCATTGGAGACTTGTGCAGGGAATTTCACATTCGTGATTTTAATATTCAAAAGTGTAACAATTCTGTTATCCCGGTCGGTACTCACTTTTGCTTCAGTCCAGATGGCGCCGAAAACAGGTTGTGTTGCACCTGTTTTGGTAACGGATACAGCAGCCCTTGCCGTAAGTTTATTACCAACGAAAGATTCCGGTTGAAGTTGGTAGATTAAAATCTTGACTTTTTCTGTCTTGATCTGCTTAGGCCAGTCTATATTGCCTGAATACAGATTGAAATTCAGAATAAAAGTCGAAAATAATAACATCAGTGAACATTTGATAACAATACTTCTGGAAATTAAGGCAGTTTTCATGGTTTAATAATTTAAAGCTTAACCACAAAGGTAATAAAAGTCCCGATAGCCATATCACAGAGTATTGTCTTGGTTCTGATGCCTTTTATTATAATTGAAAGTATGAAATTTGGAATTTATCTGATTTAATGGCCATTGATGCGATGTAACCATCTGAAATATTTAGCGCTGCAGTTCTCCAAAGTCTTGATTCCATCGGATGGTTGAAAATGACCAGATGTTCGTAACTCCAGGAGGAATTAATGTTTACGCAGAATGATTTTAAAAGGTAATACATGCCATTACCTGTAGCTTTTATAAACGCTTCTTTCCTTGTCCAGATTTTAAAGAAAGTAGTTGTTTTGTCCGATGTGCCCTTGAGGTATTTGACTTCCTGAAGCGAAAAGTTCTCCATTGCAATATTTTCCAAATCATGCATTTGGCGTACTTTTTCAATGTCGATACCAATGTCGTTATTTTTGCTGAGCCCTACTACCATTAAGTTGCCCGAAAAGGACAGGTTAAACTTAATACCTTCGAATTCCGGTATATAAATGAAAGGTTTTTTATAAGAGTTGTACCTGAGCATTACCTCGTTGGGTTGGCAAACGCAATATTTACTTAGAATAAAACGTAGTTGGTAACGCCTGAGAATAAAATGTTCCCGGTCTTTTGGAAACTTGAATTTATTGGCCCGATCAAGTTCATCGGGAGACAGGACCTTCGAAATATCTTTTGGATAAATAGATAAAGCATCCATATTTGCTTGCCAGACATGAACCTGATATTCTTCAATTTCAGTGTTCATCAGGATCTTAGTTTTGAAGCTGGCATGGCGACCCCTGCCATTTTGTATTTTCAGGGAGCGTTTCGCCTTTCATAATCAAGGAAAGTCCCTGTAACAATGAGTGGTCATGCATTCTGGTATCGTATAAAATTACTGATAACGGACCAATCGTACAAGCTTTCCCGATATTTACATACGACATTTTCATTACGCGGTCTTCAAACAGATGCGTCTGAATGGTACAGGCGTAATTCAAAGCCGATTCGTCACCAATGGTTACTAAATCATATTCAGTGATTTCGGTAGTTTCCATGAATACTTTTTTCCCGATCTTGCAACCCATAATCCTGAAATAAATCGGGGCAAAGGGAGTTCCCAGGACCATAAATTCAAAAAACGGATAAACAAGATTTTCCGAAATAGAGTTAACGAACTCGTTTCGCCATACAAATGAACTCCAGAGGGGTTTTGCATCTGGTTTATACTTACCGATTAACATAGTTTTAAAAAACAAACCAAAAAAGATAGTCGAAAAACTCAAAAGGATAAGTATTAGCGGGGCTTCATAAAGAAATTTGAAATAATTGCCCGATTTGAATATGATATAGCTAAAAGTGTAAAAAATCAGCAATAAGATAGATGCGATTGCAAATGGCATTGTTATTTTGAAAAATTCCATGAGGCCCCTTAGCAGATATAAAGCAAATGTTGGCTTAAAGGTATATTTTTCGGGAAACTTAGGACTTTCCTGGCGATTAGGGAGAAACATGGGCGGAGAGCCAAGCCAGGAGGCATTTTTCATTTTTGCTTCATCAGGCAACGATGGAGTTATCGACAGGACGCCGATCAGGCAGCCGTCTTCAACTTTGCTCCCCGTCGGGAGTACTGCGCTGTTGCCTAAAAACGACCGTGTGCCCACCTGGGTTGTGCGAAATATCATATACCCATTAATTACCAGCGGGGGGCCAATATTAACCGAATCGGCCAGGAAGCTTTCATTGCCTATCTTAAGTAAATCGGTCGATATATAATTAACTGTCGATATTTCAGCCCGTTTACCAATTTTAGCTCCTGTAAGCCTTAACCACGGGGGAAGATACAAGGTTGCATAGATCGATTTTACCATCACTAAACTCATAGCGATTAACGAATCAACAACCCATTTCCTGATGAATAAAATACTGTTGAGCGGAATGTCGCCCGGTTTTAATTTCCCCAGCACAATCCATTTCAAGGCTGCAATACTCAAACAGAATGTTAAAATGTATAAGGCGGATAACGGGACAATGGTCAGCAAGGTTATCCAAATCCCTATCTGGATATTTGTAAAATAAATAATCAGCGAGTAAGGGATTAATAACAAAGTAGGGAAAAGAAGGATAAAGAGCACCGCCAGAGCGTGAATTATGGTTAATCCTATTCTTTTAGCCAATTTTACGTGTTGCGGGGACTTCTTTTTAGCCAGAACCAGCAATTCATCGGAACTTTTATAATGTTTTGCCGGCGAACCGCGCCATGTCTGACCGGCCGGGATTGTGCTTTTTTCGGGTAACATCGAGAGTTCAAGAAGTGAGGAATCATCTTCCATGCGAGAGTTTTCATGTACCAGGGCACGCGCTCCTATAAAGCAATTATTGCCGATGGAAATCCGGCCGAGTTTTAACATCCCGTCTTCAACTACATACCCCATAATGTGAGCTTCCTTTGAAATGCTTGAGTTGTTGCCCACCGAAACCAGGTCGAATACCCTCAACCGGTCTGAACCTAAGTAAACGTCTTTGCCGATTTTTGTCCCCATTAACCTGTAGTATATTGCTAAAAAAGGAGTTCCTGTGAGAAGAATTACGGGAGTAATGTCAACACATTTTTTAACAAACCAAAACCTGAAATAATAAAATCCCCATAATGGATAAATGCCTTCTTTGAATTTTCCGATAACCAGCCATTTAAGTATGACCGAAAGCAATAACAACAATGGGTAGCTGAAAATAATACCATCGAGGCACAGAAATACAAGGGCACCTTGGCTCACATGTGAAGCATAATGCATTATTAAAAATGGGAATGTTAATAGTAATGTTGCAATACCATAAAAAAAGACAAGCGATAAAGCCTGTAATACCGCGACTGAATAATAAGAAAGCGCGTTAACTTTATTTTTTCTGCTATTCTCAGTTCCTTCAGACACGATGTTTTGGTTCACTGAATCAATATGAGCTGCTAATTCCCTGATGGTTGGAAAGGTGTAAACATCGCGCACAGAGAGCATATGCATTTGCTGTTCTTTACGCAGCTCTGAAATCATCTGTGAAGCAAATAGAGAATGTCCGCCCAGATCGAAAAAGTTATCTTCGACACCAACGGGGTTTGGCGCAAACAACTTTTGCCATAAATGCAATATTTTCAGTTCATTTGGTGAACAATTTGAGGGGTTATCGAAATGTATGCCGTTCCTTAGAAATTTGGGGTCTGGTAACTTAGCCCTGTTAACCTTACCATTGGGCAGCAATGGGATTTCAGTAGCAATTTCGAATATATTTGGTATCATGAAAGGCGCTAACCTCGATTTTAACTGACTTTTGGCAATTTCTGCATCGAATACACCGGTTTCAGATGGAATGATGTAGGCTACCAGTAATTGAATCCCATTAAAACCGTTTTTTACTGTTACAGCGGCGCTTTGAACACCAGTACAAAGCATTAGTTGCGATTCGATTTCAGTCAACTCGATGCGGAACCCTCTCAATTTGATTTGTGAATCAATTCGACCCAGAAATTCAATTTCGCCGGATTCGTTAATCCGGCATACATCACCGGTCCGGTATAAGCGTTTGGGAAAATTGGGGTTTGTTTTAAACTGGGGAACAATAAAATTTTTATGGGTTAGTTCCGGCAGATTGATATAGCCATCGGATAAACCCAGCCCGCCAATGCATAGCTCGCCGGCCATGCAAACCGGTACTTTTTGCATATCGGAGTCAAGTATATAGGCCGAATAGTTTGGAATCGGTTTGCCAATAGTAACGTTCCGGTGTGGTCTGCATTCGCTATAGGTAGCAATTACAGTCGTTTCTGTAGGCCCATAAGTGTTAAACATCCGTCTGCCGGGAGTTACCCATCGTTTAGCCAATCCGGTGGGGCAAACCTCGCCTCCCAGAATTAACAAGCGAAGCGACGGTATGTCTTCGGTTAATATCGATAAAAGAGTGGGAACCGTGGAAAGAACCGAAACTTTTTCTTCGTTAAGGATTTTTGATAAGTTCGGACCGGATTGCATAATTTCTTCAGTACCGACAAAAATTGTAGCGCCGGAATAAAACGCCAGCCATATTTCCTCAACAGATGCATCAAAAGCAATCGAAAAGCCCTGAAATACTTTGTCTTCTTCTTTTACGCCAAATATCTTTCCCTCAGCCCTTACAAGATTACATACTGCAAAATGGGAAATTTTAACGCCTTTTGGAGCACCCGTTGTCCCTGAGGTGTAAATGACATAAGCAGTATCGCTGGACTTTACGTTAGTTTCGCTGACTGAAATGTTGAGCGATGATTGAATCTCAAGTTTGTCCTGGTCTATATCCAATAGGATATTGAGGCAGGTGAAGCCGGTAAGTTTATTTATAAAACCGGAGGTTGAAATAATTATTTTAGCATCACAATTTGTAAGTATAAAGTCCACTCTTTCAGCAGGATACTTCGGGTCAATTGGTATGTAAGCCGCTCCTGCTTTCAATATCCCAAGCATGGCAATATACATGTCGGGGGTCCGGGATAAAAGGATCGCTGCAAAATCAGCGGCTCCAACACCTAAGGATTTTAAATACCGGGCAAGTCTGTTTGCCTTTTTATTTAATTCTGAGTATGTTAATGTTTCGTTATTAAATTGAACTGCAATACTTTCCGGATACTTTTCGGCTGTATGTTCAAATAATTGGTGCAGGCATCCACCGGCAGCTAACAAAGAATCATAATCTCCGTCATACCAGGATGCTAAACCATTTTCGTTTTCTATTGCAGAAACTTCAATCGGTTGATAATTTTCACTGCTATTTTGCTTTGCATTGATTTTGTTCATAGTATCGGGTGACCGGGGGATTGTTTACCTTCAATCGGGTAATTTAACGAAGCTTATTGTTAATACTTGCGTAGTACTTCGATAATTTTATATTGTAAACCAAAGTTTGAGGTTTACTGATTTCGATGGTTAGATTGAAAAAAACGGAAAAGGTTTAATTTTTTTACCTCAACCCCCGGCCCCTTCTCCTTAAGGAGAAGGGGCCGGGGGTTGAGGTGCTTGGTAAGCCTGCCTGCCGGTAGGCAGGTTCCCCGGGGCTTGCCCCGGAATTCGGGTCCAGGGCTCTGCCCTGGGGTTCATACCATTTGATTGGTTGAAATTTGTCTCGAAAATCTTAATTCTCAGCATCCACGAATTCATCCACGTCCTCGTAAGATTCAACTTTACGACCCAGGAAAGGAAGGATTTTTCCGGAGACCAGACCGGTCAGAAAGGCGACTACGATTGTGATCAGGATACCCATTAACTGATTCTCCATATGTAATCCCCTGACCACCGGCATTGCGGCCAATCCACCCATCAAACCAGGCAGACCATGAAGGTTGGTCACGCCGCAGGTATCGATGATCTTCATGAATCGCTGCTGTTTGGCCTGAATGATGGAGAAACCGATCGTAGAGAGTCCACCGGCCATCATTCCGATTACCACGGCCATGGTATGACTGGCGGAATCGCACGTTGATCCGATGGCAACGCCTCCGGCCAGCGCTGCATTGGCAATGTCGGCAATGGAGATCCTCTTACGTATGGAAACGGAGGTGAGGTAGGTTGTCAGGGTCGAAGCACAAAGTGCAAGGATGACATTGACGACCGTATGCGGCATCTTATCAGGCGGGACGAGAGCGGCGCAGAAACTGGGCCAGAATATCCAGAGTGCCATACTACCAAGCATCGAATAACGGTCGCTGGTGGAGTCTGACTCAATAGTCTTTTCAAAATCCTGTTTAGTTGTCATGGTGAGGGCGACACCCAAACCGAAAATAGCCCCAAATGCATGGATGACGATTGAACCGCCTGTATCGGCAACGGCCCCGGATGGAATCAATCCAAGTCCTCCCTGTAAGACCATCCATTCATTGAACATATAGAACGGCACAAACAATAAACCGAGCAGTATATACTGCTGCATTTTTAAACGGCCGAGAACGGCGCCAGCAGTGATCAGCAAACTGGCGGCACAAAATTCGGCATAGATCAAACGGTCAATCTCATCGGTGCCATGACCCGGATTGATCCGGTTGATCAGCAGATACAACGGCAGGGATGTACTTACCAGCATGAACGTGGCCGTGAGGGCCGAACGACCGTATTTCCGAACAAAGACCATCAGGAATCCAAATCCGATGAGAAGCATCACCATGATGTGAATGGCCCGGTTATAACGTTGATCATCAACAACAGCCATGGGCAGAGCAGAACCGGTAATATCACCGGCAACCGATAACAAGGGCAACAATGCCATCAATCCCAGAAGGATAAAATGACTTCTGTAAATGTCTAATTTTCATGTGTTAATAATTGAGGGTGATGATAGATAAGATGTAGGATTTAAGACGACCGCAAATATATTGTTAATTTATTCACGTTGCAAAAAATCCGGTTCATCACAATGATGTGTGCCTGGAGACAGACAGAAAGGGAATGACATGAATGACGCCTGCCTGCCGGCAAGCAGGAATAGAGAATGACATGAATGATGCTACAGCATATCACTGATCAGTCGAATGACTCAAAAACATGGTACCAGGTAAAATGGCTACATCCCTTCAGCCTGAAGGAAAGTAATATTCTGAGTAAATTGTGAAAGCAGTATAAGGACGGCCCGGCAATTATTTTAACCTGACCAGGCTGGTGGTTTCTGTGTGTGACCCTGCCTTTAACCGGCACAGGTAATACCCTGCCGGCAGGTCATCACCCGGAAGAAGAATAGAATAGCTTCCGGCGGGCTGTGTCTTTTGGACCAGTACTTTGATCTCCTTTCCATAAACAGAAAAAATGGATAGGCTGACAGGTCCGTCCGAAGGTGTTTTATACCGTATGGTGGTCTGCGCGAGGAAGGGATTGGGGCTGCAGGAGAGGGAAACCCTTGTAACCACTCCCGGGCCCGTTTGAATAGCGTCTATGTTTGGGGTTATATAACTGTAATAGACATCTTCTTCACCGTTCAGCGTATTGCACCAGGCAAGATGGGCGCCGGTCTCATCTGACTGCATATCGAAATAATCCCCCATCTTTTCCTGTTGTGGCCAGCCAATACGTGAGTTGAAAAGCGGGGAAAGTTTCATATTGGGCGACCATGTCTCTCCCTGGTCCAGCGAGTAGGAATAATAGAGTGCTGAAAAAAGGGAATCCGGTGGTGAATCGCGTGTATCGAGCCATACGGCGTCGATCCTGCCGTTTGGTGCCACTGACATGGTCCCGAACCACTGGCGGTTATCTGTGCCCAGGTCATCGTTGATCCGTTTGGGGGCGCTCCAGGTGAGCCCGCCATTAATGCTCTTTGCAAACATCACATCAGCGGAATCGCCATTGGAGTAACGCACCACCGAAGCCAGGACATATACATTATCACGGCCCGGCCCGGTGGACCGGTCCACATCGATGCTCACCTGTCCTACCAATCCCTGGGGATTCATGTATTCATCGGCATTGATGTACCCATCCAGATCGACCTGCACATGACTGGCCCATGTAGGTGTCGTGCCCGGATCACGGGCATTCGTCGATTTTACAACGACCACACTGGCGCCATAGTCTGATCCCGAAATATACAATTCCCCGTTATTCCCGACGGTCATCGTTCCCCATAATGGATTCCCTTGTACGTCGAGGCAATTTTCATAGCTGTTCCCGCCATCGGTGGAACGCGTGAAGAAACCCGGCTGGCAGGAACTGTACCAGGAGGTCCAGGATGAATAAATGTTGCCAAGGCCGATCCCCCCACTGCGGTCAATGGTCATCCATTGCTTGTCGCCGCCATGCGCATCGACCCCTGAATCCCAGGTCGCTCCGTTGTCGGAGCTTCTGAATACCCT
This sequence comes from uncultured Bacteroidales bacterium, assembly GCA_903929315.1. Lineage (GTDB taxonomy): Bacteria > Bacteroidota > Bacteroidia > Bacteroidales > FEN-979 > CAIYUC01. Next base: position 34,227 of record CAIYUC010000018.1, on the reverse strand, counting down.
GCAGGTATAAGTATTAATCCCGTCAAATGTCAGGCTGTTATAGTAGATGATCCCGGATGAGTCACTTTTCAGCACCGGGTCGGAACGGAAGATCCCGGCGTTGATCTTGCCGGGAAAGGTCCATGTCTGACCGCCGTCGCTGGAATAGCCGTAACCGGCCTGCCGGAAGTTACTGTTAACATTATCGAACTGGCGCCAGCCGATGACCATTTTATTAGGGTCAAGGGTGTTAATGGTGATAGATGGCTCATTGGCAGCATCCCCAACGATGTTATGCCCGCTGGCATCCACATTTACCTGGACCATGGTAAACCCTGTGTTATTAATCCGGTGGGAATAACCCGGGGTTCCTTTTTCCGCCGGGCCCGGCATATAAGGGTTGTCAGGCACTTCATGGTGCATCTGCATCTTTTTTTCATAGGGTATATCGGTATGCTGGGCAGACATAGCCAATGGCATGACCAGCAGGATCGCCGGAACGATCCATTGAAATGAGAAGGTCGTTTTCATACTTCAAAGGTACAAAAAAAATCCCGGATCATCACAGCCAATATTACAAATAGCAACTTGTTAGTAAATATATATTCCAGTCTAACCTAACCCCTGAAGACATGTTTTGTCCGGGGGATAGATTTGTATTTTATAACAAACCTAAAAGACAGGCTGATGGCTCGCAGACGAATATAAAAATAACAAAGACCGGTCGGCGTCTAAAACTAATTCTGCAGAAGTATAAAAATAAACCGTACCTTGGACGCGCACCATAGATTTTATATTCTGTAATAAAATGAACGAAAAATGAAAAAAGACACGCTGGAATACAGGATGATGCTGGAACATAATCGATTAAAAATCCCCGATTCAAAACTATTAACAGGGTCACTAATAGGTAAATATCCTGTAATCCTTGATGGTGGCAGAACGATAATCTTTATTTCGGATAAAAGCAAAGAGTCCGAAACAAGACAAAAGTATGAATTGCGAAAGGACAATAAGGTTCTTTTCTATTCTAAAAAACCTCATTCATAAATTCATTTGCAGGCTTAAACGCAGGAATGAAGTGAGCAGGAATCTTTATAATCTGATAACCGGAGCCATAAGATAGCTGTGTTAATTCCCTGTTTGTATTTTGTTTATTCATAACTTTTCGTAATTTTGCGCTCCCAAATTCCTCCTTAACTCAGTTGCCTGCCTGCTGGCAGGCAGGGTTAGAGTCCCGCAAGTGCGGGATTAATCAGAGGGTCAAGGAAATAAATAAAAATGAATTCCTCCTTAGCTCAGTTGGTTAGAGCATCTGACTGTTAATCAGAGGGTCGCTAGTTCAAGTCTAGCAGGGGGAGCCAAGACAGACAAGGGTTTCAAGATTTAAAAATTGAAATCCTTTTTTTATTGGACACATAATTGGACACACAACTTGAGGTCTAAATATTCTAACAACGCTTGATTCACGCGTGTTTTCGTCTCTAACTTCATCCATTCTTTTTACGTTATTTTTGTGAATATTTTATAGTCTCTCGACATTCATTTGTTTTTTATATTTCCGTGAATTAGAAGATCCAAAGCTTGGGAACTATTCCGAGTGGAATTAACCTTGATCCCTCAACCCCAGAATATCTAACTCCAGAAGTCAATCAACTGTTTTATGTCACATCAGAATTATCAAGGGTTTCCGAAGATGTAAAAAAAAATTCCTCACTGATTTAAGTGAGGAATCCGTTTCAGTACACTTAACTGACCAATTATCTAACTTTAGAATCATTCCAGATTATTTGAAAGTGGTTGATTTTATTGAGGAAACGAAAGGGTTGTAATTCTTTAAATCATTTTTGTTTCAACTCGTTTCCAACAGAGAACGCATCGCCAAGTTTATCTCCAATGTTATAATACGCCATGCTGCCAAATGACCCCCACATCATTGGTCTCACTTTCATTATGTCTGGAAGTTGTTTTGGATTCAGAACCTCACTATCAGCAACCATTCCGACAATTTCTCCTATGAACATCGTATGTGAACCAAGATTAATCTCTCTGACCAGTTTGCATTCAAGGGCATAGGGAAATTCTTTTACGATTGGAGCATTAACCAGTGTGCTCTTATCCGGCGTAAGTCCTGTCTCTTTGAATTTGTCGTATTCTTTTCCAGAAACTATACCGACAAAATCGGCCTCTTTAAGGTACTTTTCAGAGGGAATATTTACTGTGAATGCCTCGGTTTGTTTGATGTTGTGAAAGCTGAGTGTCGCCTCCCTGAGAGACACACTAATACAAGGTGGCTTGCTTGATACGATTCCACCCCAAGCGGCATTCATCATATTAGGCTTACCATCGGGGCCGTAAGTTCCAATGATAAGCACTGGAGAGGGGAGCAATAAAGTTTTCGGTGGAAGAGAAAGTTTCATAATTTGGGGATTTTTGAATGATATCAGATTACTTGAAAGTGTTTTATTTTATTGAGGAAATGGATGGTTTTTCCAATACCACCTAACGGGTAGTGTTGAATTAGTAATTATTCTTTCACTCCAATTATGTCTTTATCATATGGCATAGTACTTCTTACTTGCTTAGGTTGATTATAAATAAAAGGTTCAGATTTGAGTTCAGTTATTCCTTCATAATCTATAATTTTACCTGAAATAACATTATACTCTATATAATCATCAAAAACATAAGGTATCCCCTCAGATACAATAAACATCCCTATAATATCAGTCCTTTCTACTTTAAAATAATCAGGTTTGGATAAGTGAAAATGTAAATGAGGACCAGTTGAATTGCCAGAATTACCAATCTTAGCAATAAAATCACCTTTTTTCAATGTGTCTCCTAAATGAACCTTGATACTATAAGCTAATAAATGTGCATAAGAGGCAATTATACCATTACCTATGTCCAAGAGCACTAAATTCCCAGTATAATCAGTTGGCTTTTTAAATTCTTCAATTGCAGGTGGGTGAGGCATGTCAGGTATTGAATCTTTGACTCCAACCACTATACCATCTGTAACTGCAATTACATCTGTTTGATAACAATAATAATCACTATTCTGGATACCTTTATTTTTATATAATAGTCCATCCTCTCCGACTTTACTAAAATCAATTGCAAATCTTTGATTGCTATATCCTAATTTATATCCATTTTGTGTAGAATCATACTGCGATTTTGTCGCTTGTGTGAAATTACGATGACTGTTTTTGGGACTTGGACCATCTTCCATGTACCAAATTCCATTTTTTACTGGCAATCCAATAGAAACTAACGGAACATCATTTACTTCAATGTCTTTAGAAAATTTATATATTTCACCACCAATATTGTATTTAATCTTATGAGTCAGAAGTTTAGGAACAGTGTCAACATTTATCCAGATATATTTAATATACCTGTTTTTATCAGCTTTCTTCGGGAAATTCTCGTAAATAGTGTCATGTAATAATATTTTTTTTTCTGAACTAATGGTAAAATCAAGAAATTCAACTGGTCTTTTTAAACTATCCACTAAATGAATCTCATATACTATACTTGTTACATTGTTACCATTATAAACCTGTACAGGAAATGGAGTAGCCATTTTTATCTGTCCATATATACAATAAATCGGTACAAAGCATAAAAGTAATAAAATTTGTTTCATTTTTTTCATGTGAAGACTCTCTTTAATTATTACAGCTAATATCTTGCTATCCACTAATAGAGGTTATTTTTCCTATGGATGTCGAAATGTGTGATTAAACTTTGAACTTTCTTAGAACATTTCAGTAAAGGTAGGAGAAATTTTTGACCTCAAATTTTTCAAAAAGATCATCAAGCCTGAAATATTGATCAGGAGGAATAGGCTGATAATTATCCTTTTCAAGCAACCAGTCTTTTATATCCTGATTCCGGGAATCATTCAAAAAATTGAATAAATCCATATAAACCTTATATGTAAAATCAATACGCTTGCCCCTTTTTAATTGGATTAGTTGATAAAGACCAACGGTGGCACCAGCAAAACTTTTTATCATCTGCCGGCAGGGATGCTGGATGCCAGATGCCGGATGGAAATTAGAGCTCAGAATTCAGATCGTATTATTTGATCGAGGTCAGCTGGGAATACCCCATTAATTCTCCCTTGTCGTTATAATTTTCCGTTTTTACCGTTCCCACGCCCCTGGCAATCCATTGCTTTACCTTACTCTTTGTATTCATGTTCATCACCTGAGATTCCACATCGTACTCGATCTTATAACAATCGAACGTTCCTTCAGGGGTGGTGATGCTTTCTTTCCCGGTGACGGTGCGATTAACTATATTAATGGTTGTTTTCATTGTCATCGTACCCATGTTCATGGTCATCGTGACTTTCCCGTCGTTCAGCTTCTGCCCGACAATAATTGAGTTGGGAAAATCCAGGTTAGTGGCATCAATATTAATTTCGCCTGACCCGGTTGCATTTTGAGTTCCAGAGGGAAGAAAGCTTTTCATGCTGACTGAAATCGTGTTTCCATCACATTTGGCGGTAAACTCCGCAGAGGTGATTTTATTCCCCGTGCCGGTGGTTTCGGATTTCAGGTCGTACTCTGTGACAGTTCCGGTCTTTTTGACGGATACAATAGTTGTTACGGTTTTCCCCTTTTCTTTTCCGTTTTTGTCATAACTGGTCATCTCTGTTTTGGTTCCTTCCTTTGAGGGGAAAAAGGAAGAGGTGCAATCCTGCGCCCTTGCTGCGAATCCGGCAAAGAAAAGGAAAACGAACGGAATCAGTGCTGTGTTTTTCATATGAATCAGGTTTAATGGTTATACTTTTTGATAGTGGTGTTTTCCTGTAAAATTAGTGATAAATATCCGGATTAGGCAAGAAAAAAAATCCCGGATTAAGAGACTGTTTAAAATTCATTTAGAAATTCGATTAACTACAGAAGAAGTAAGAAACATAGTTAACTGGTCATTCAAAAAACACAGAAACCAACAATTACTTATAAAGACAAAGAAAAAGAAAATATGGATAAACCCAGATAAACAGTTAAGCAGTGAACAGAAGAAAAGTATAATAGGAAAAGAAACAGGTAGACTTCGTAGAAAACAAACCATCAATGAATTCAATAAATTGGTATTAACCCCAGAGCAAGCTCTGGACTCAATTTCCACAGCAAGGTGCGGAGAACTAACCCCTAATGAGATTAGAAGTGATATCTTCGATTACCCTATCATTGGTAGAAAATATTTACATTTGTCCTATCAATTAGTAGAATTCTATAGTTCATCTTTATGTCAAAAATTAAAACCAAACAAAATGGGAACTAATATGTTTATTTCGAAGTATGAGTCACAGGTTTATGTGATCCTCCGGATCGTTGCAGGATTTCTTTTTCTGTGGCACGGTTCACAAAAGCTTTTCGATTTCCCTCCGGCAGGACATGAGACGCCATCTTACATAGTGATTATTGCAGGTTCGATTGAACTTTTCGGTGGCTTTCTTGTCATGATCGGTCTATGGACCCAATGGGCAGCGTTCATCAATAGTGGTGTGATGGCTTTTGCCTATTGGACTGCTCACGGCACCCACGCGTTACTCCCCATTCTTAACCATGGAGAATTGGCAATGATTTATTGTTTCTTGTTTTTGTTCATTTCATCCAAAGGATCTGGTGTATTCAGTGTTGACCATTTCCTTCAACGGAGAAAACTAAAACAAAGTTTATAGCATCCTTAACATGGACCTTCGTTTTATAATATGAATATGGAGAATACTAATAATTACATTCCCGGTGTATGCAACATCGGTAAAGAAGAAATAAAGAAGAGGAGACAATCGGGTATTGTGGGATTAATTTTGACAATTCTTACATATTCTCTTTTCGTTTATTTTGATGTTCTCAAGGGATTTCGTTTTTTTACTTCTATTCCTGCTGTAATTTCTGCAATTGGATTTTTACAAGCACGAATGCATTTCTGTGTTTACTATGGATTGGCAGAGATGTTCAATTTTGATTCGTTGGGAAAATCCAGTAAAGTAGAAAATGATGAATTTGTAAGAAAAGATAAGAAGAAAGCAAGGTCAATTATTTACATTTCTGTTTTAATTGGAATCCTTGTCGGTTTATTGGCAGTAATAGTTTAATCTATCTGAAAATTTTCAATGAACAAATTAACATATATGAAAAATAGAACTTTAGGTAAAAATGGACCCACAGTATCCGCAATAGGTCTGGGCTGCATGGGGATGTCAGAATTTTATGGGAAAGGTGATGATATTGAATCTATCGCCACAATTCATCGTGCAATAGAGCTTGGAATCAATTTTCTTGACACTGCCGATATATACGGTATGGGGAAAAACGAGGAGCTTGTCGCCAAAGCTTTAAAAGGGAAAAGGGACAAGGTCTTTCTTGCAACAAAATTCGGAAATGTGAGAGGATTAAAAGGAGAGTTCTTGGGAGTGAACGGTAAACCGGAATATATCAGTTCTGCCTGCGAAGCCAGTCTGAAAAGGCTCAAAGTAACTGCCATCGACCTTTATTACCAGCATAGGGTTGATCCGAATACACCGATTGAGGAAACTATTGAAGCCATGGCTAAACTTGTAAAAGAAGGTAAAGTGCGTTATATCGGTCTTTCTGAAGCAAGTCCTGAAACTATTCGGCGTGCCGATAAAATTCATAAGATAACAGCACTGCAAACAGAGTATTCTTTATGGACACGCGATGTGGAGACAGGAATACTTGCAGTTTGTCGTGAACTTGGAATCGGGTTTGTTCCATACAGTCCTCTCGGACGAGGTTTCCTTACCGGCAGATTCAGGAAAGATGAAGATTTTAAGGAAGGCGACTTCCGTAAGAATCATCCGCGCTTCCAAGGAGAAAATTTCAAAAACAACCTGAATCTCCTCAACAAGCTGGAGGAACTATCAAAGGTAAAAGGTTGTACCAAGGCTCAAATCGCTCTCGCTTGGGTACTTGCTCAGGGTGAAGATTTAGTACCAATACCCGGTACAAAAAGCAGGGGATATCTTGAAGAGAATGTCAAAGCAGTGGATATAACCTTAACCGGAGCAGAGATAACGCAACTCAGTAATGCAATACCTCTCGGTGCTGCCTCAGGCTTACGTTACTCCCCGCAAGCGATGATATCTGTAAATAGATAAAAATGTAAAAAGTGAATTCGTAAGGGTTATCTAAGCAAGTTCCAGCCTTATCATTCCATTCGTGGAGGGATTCGGTAAGATTACCAACATTCTTTACCTATGTGATGGCTGATGGAATATTTGAGTTGCTTAGCTTCTCAAAAACGGGATCATTGACTTCCGTAGCAGAATTGGACCAAACCACCAAAATTTTCAACTATCTTTATTCCCTGATTAAATTTTGAGGAAACTCCAGATATTTTGGACTCGGCGGATAGCCCTATGAAAAGATTAGCTAATCTTGTGAAAAGTCGTGATGGCATGATAAAATTTCGCTATTTCGCCATTTTGCTAATTCGCTACTTTTGGTTTTTCCTCCTCCTTGCCCCGCCCCTTATTCATGCCCAAACCCCTGCTGACTCCGCATTCTTTGCTCGCAAATCCATACGGGCCATCCGCATCAGCAAGCCTCTGAAAATCGACGGAAAGCTCGACGAGCCTTTTTGGAAGACCTTGCCGGTGGCCGGGGATTTCGTTGAATATTCACCCAGGAACGGTTCCCGTCCCCCCAGCAAAACCGAAGTCAGGTTTGCCTACGATGATATGGCGTTATACGTAGGTGCGATCATGTACGATGCGCATCCCGACAGCATCTTCAAACAGCTGGGACAAAGGGATATGCTGGACCAGCTTGCGAATGATTATTTATCGGTGGATATCCTTCCCTACAATGATGAGATGAACATGTACGAGTTCAAGGTGAACCCGGCAGGGGTGCAGAACGACTGCAAGTATTCGGTGGTGAGCCAGGATATAACCTGGGATGCGGTGTGGGAGAGCGCGGTGAGCATCAACGATTCATCCTGGGTGCTCGAGATCAAATTGCCTTTTTCAGCCCTGAGGTTCCCCAAAATCGAGAACCAGGTCTGGGGCATCAACATGTGGAGGAACTATTACCGCAAGCAGGAGTATTCGACCTGGTCGTGGGTCAACAACAATTCCCAGAACATCTTCAAATATTACGGCACCCTGACCGGCATCAGCCATATCAAACCACCTTTGAGGCTGTCGTTCGTGCCTTATGTTTCATCTTATGTATTGCAGGACCCGGGATCGAAACACTGGTCTTATGAGTTCAGGGGAGGGATGGACCTGCGCTGGGGGATCAACGAAAGCTATACCCTCGACATGATGCTGATCCCCGATTTCGGGCAGGTGCGGAGCGACGACCTCATCCTTAACCTCACCCCCTTTGAAGTAAAATACCAGGAAAGAAGGCAGTTCTTCACCGAGGCTACCGAGATGTTCAATAAATGCGACATTTTTTACACGAGAAGAGTGGGGGGCCCGCCAAAATACACAAATGTGGCAACAGACAGTGCGAAGTTATCCGAAGTCATAACCAATAATCCAAACGAAACACGCATCGTCAACGCGACCAAGATCTCGGGCAGGAACCAGAAAGGGCTTGGCGTGGGATTTTTCAACGCCATGACCACCAATACCCGGGCCACGCTGGAGGATACCGTGGCCTGGACCAGCCGGAAGATCATGACGCAGCCGTTCACCAATTACAATGTGCTGGTGGTTGACCAGAACCTGAAAAACCATTCGTATGTCACGCTGATCAACACCAATTATTATATTCCCGACAAAAGCTATTCGGCCAATGTCACCGGGTTTGAGAGCAGCATCAGCAACAGCAAAAATACATTTTCGGTCTTCGGCAGGCTGAACGTGAGCCAGAAATACCAGCTCAATACCGAACCTGATTTCGGCCACCTCTACGTACTTTCGTTTTCGAAACCCAGCGGAAAGTTCCAGTGGGATATTGGGAGGCAGGAGACCAGCGACCATTATGATCCAAACGATATGGGATTTTTACTCTACAACAACGACGTGGTAAACCGTCTGAACCTGTATTACCTAGTGCTGAAACCCGTTTGGAAGTTCATCAATTCGACCAGCACCCTGTCGCTGCGCCATAACACCCTGTACAAGCCCAACAGCCTGAAAAGCATAAGCATCAGCCTGCAGAACCAGACCACCTACACGAATTTCTGGACCACCAGCCTGTTGCTGAGCATCAGTCCGGTGGGTTTCCATGACTTTTATGAACCCCGCGTCTGGGGCTGGGTTTTCAAAACGCCCCTGAATTACAGCACGACCGTGGTTTTCGGGACCGACAGCAGGAAGATGTTTAAATATTCAGAAGTTTTCGTCATCACCAATACACCGGGGAACAATAATTTTTTCTACAGTTTCGAGTGCGTCCCGCGTTTGCGGATAAGCGACCACCTACAGATCGGGCTCGACATTTATACCGAGAAAAATCTGAACAATTACGGATGGGTAGAAACCGGAACCGATTCCCTGAAGAACACCGTGATCTATTTCGGCAGAAGGGATATCAGCACCTGGAACAACATCATCACTGCAAGTTATATCTTCAATACCAAGATGTCGCTTACACTAAGGCTGAGGCATTACTGGTCCCAGGCCAGGTACCTGCAGTATTACACCCTGAACCATGAAGGCAACCTAGATAACAGCAATTACAGCAGGAATAACGACATCAATTTCAACGCCTTATCGGTCGACCTTCAATACACGTGGTATTTTGCGCCCGGGAGCGAAATGAGCGTGGTATGGAAGAACCAGATTACCAGCCAGGGCACGGCATTGCAAAGCAATTACCTCACCGACCTGGGCAACACACTCGGCAGTCCGCAGTCAAACAGCTTTTCAATAAAAGTGTTATATTACCTCGACTACATGTACCTGAGGAAGTGGTTTAAAAAAAGTAATACACCCCAAGTAGGAACTTGAGGTTGCCCACAACCGAAGGATCGCTCACATAGCCTTTGCAGGTGGTGGTGCCGTAGAGAAACCGGTGATACTCGGAAAGTCGCAGAAGGGTGTTTATTCTTACCAAGTTTATAGAAGATAAAATCGTTGAGTTGTTTTCTGAATAGTGGAAAAAACGATAGCTATGACCAGCGTTCACCGGAGCAATCTAACCACCCTTCATTATTGACTGTTAAGAAGAAAGGGTGGTCAACAAAAACCGGCAGAGGGTGGTGAGGAATTCCGTTTTCTCCACTTACCTTCTTACCCCTTCTCCCCAGGCTCTATCTTCTAATGATCAACTTCTGACTCAGGTTCCGTTCTCCCGATCGTATTTCCACGAAATAGATCCCTTCATTTAATTCTGCAATGTTGATCAGATGTTGATTTGGTTTCAACGTATACTTTCTGACGAGAACCCCTGTCTCATTATAAATATTCAAAACTGAATTTGAAGTTATTGTAGGGTTGAATTCAAGATTAATAATGTCTGAAGCGGGGTTTGGAAACAAATTGAATATTCCCTTTCCGTCCTTCTGATCCGCGATACCGGTAACCGGACTGTCAAAACTTAAATTATCCACATAAAGAACGGAATTGCCGAAAGGATAAAAATTGAAATCATTGATGACTATACGGGCGCTATCGGCCTCAGCATAGGATGTATCGGGAACCGTGATTGAAAAAAGGGTCCATTCCGTCACCGTATTCCAGGAAACAAACATGGAAACTCCACCGCCAACCGACTGCCCGTTTTTAAAGAGTGACCAATAGATCTCAAAACTGTCACCGTTTGTTGGGAAATATTTGAAATACCCGTACAATGTTTTAGGATGACCGGTGACAGGAAAAGCAGGATGATCCGAGCCGTAATAATTTCCGACCCACGCCGAGCCGAAGCCGGCCCATGACATCAGCGCTACGTTGCTTTCGATCCGGAGAGAATAGCTCCCGACAGAAGACGGATAATTATCGGATGATCTTTTCACCGGGAAATAGGTGCTTCCCGGACTTAATGAATCGTTTGAGCACCACCACCCATCCGGGGTCATGCCGAGGCCATAGGGGGACCAGTTTTCAAATCTGTTGTTCGGAATTTGTGCGACTGCAGTGATTGTCATTGCGGTCAGCATAATCAAAGTGATCAGAAGTTTTTTCATTGGAGAGGTTGTTTTCGTTTTACGAACCACATCAAAGTTACATAATGGATTTGTGATAATTTGATAATTCTATTATTTTTTATACTCAAGCTGAATGAAAATGCGAAAAAATTAACAATGCGATGTTGAGAAAAACGGTAAGACACCTGTTTTAAATAAGCATAGAAGGTTTTTCTTTGCTTCACGATGTCGAACTTTTTATCACCGGAACAAATCATAGTCTTGAAATGGATGCATAAGACACCGGATCGTAAGAAAGCAGACAAGATCAAAGCCATTCTTTTACTGAACCGGGGATATAGCCCCGAGGAAGTAGCTGAGATCCTTTTACTCGATGACTCGACCATAAGACGATGGTATTCTATATTTGAATCAAAAGGCATAGATTCACTTTTGAAATATAACTATGTTGGAAGCGATGGGAAACTGACTACGAAACAGATCAACGCTTTGAACAACCACTTGGATGAAAAGGTGTATCAGACTGCCGAAGAAATCTGCATATACGTGAAAAACAACTTCGGTATAGAATATAAACCTAAAGGGATGACCAACCTGCTTCACAGGCTTGATTTTTCTTACCGCAAGCCCAAGCATATACCCGGGAAGGCGGATCAAAAAGCCCAAGAAGAGTTTATTGAGCAATACACTGAATTGAAAAAGACGAAATCTAAACATGATAGAATTTGGTTTCTTGATGCTGTCCATCAGTTGCATAATTCGAAACCCGCATATGGTTGGATGAAATTAATGTTGTATTATTGTACATTTATATACAAGTAAGGAATTACAATCATTAAACCACAACTTTTTAAATTTTAACCCAGGTTATAAATTTATTATGCAATGCGGATATGAGAACAAAATTTACCATTTCCATCTTTTTTCTTTGTGTCATGGCAGGATACCTTCATGGCCAAGCCCGGGAGATCCGGGATGCTTCAAATAACCGGCCAGGGAACAGATCAACGGAGTTCAGTTGCTCGGATCCTCTGTTGCAATACAGGATCTCTGAAGTGATGGGCCAGGATGCCCCCTGTTTCTATTTTAAGAGGACCGGCGATAAAATAACGGCAGATCGTTACACACAGGGTCTTACTGGTGAAATTTCAACCGAGGGAGTCACCTTTCGCGTCGGATCATTTCACTGGGCAGTGGCACTTGACAGCATCATGAATAACAGTCATGCTGCTTGTCTCCGACTTGCTTCAGCAGTGCCGGATGCAAGTATGTCTAAGAACCGCCTGGAACTGCATGAGGGTTTGATCACCGAATGGTATGTGAACGGTCCTTACGGATTTCAGCAGGGATGGACGATTGAAAAACCCATGGGGGGAGATGAAATCTCCCTGACCCTGGCATTGAGGACTTCCGGGAACGTTGGAATGCAGATCCAGGAGGATGGACGCGGCATCTCGCTGAGCGATCCCTGGAACAACATCCTATTCCATTACCGTGGGCTTTACGCCTATGATGCCGGTCACAAGGAACTGCAGGCCTGGTTCGAGCAAAGGGGGAACAGCTTGCTGATTCACATTGATGTGCTCAATGCTGCTTACCCGGTCACCGTTGACCCCTGGTCTCAATTAGCAAAACTAACCGCATCTGATAAAGCAACTCAAGACTATCTTGGCTGCTCCATTTCCATAAGTTCGGATGGAAACACGGTGGCTGCCGGAGCATGTAATTCACATCCTGGCGGGACCACCTATGCAGGATCGGTCTATATATTTGTGAAAGGAGGCGGGTCATGGGATAATATGACCCAGACCGCCAAACTCACCGCATCTGATAAAGCAGGTGGCGACCAACTAGGTATTTCTGTATCCATAAGCTCGGACGGAAGCACTGTGGCTGCCGGAGCAGATGCTGCATCCTTTACCGGTACTACCTGGGCTGGAGCGGTCTATGTATTTGTGAAAGGAACCGGGTCATGGAGTGATATGACCCAAAGCGCCAAACTCACCGCCTCTGATAAGGCATTTAGTGATTATCTTGGCCAATCCGTATCCATAAGTTCGGACGGAAGCACGGTGGTTGCCGGAGCACCATTTGCATCCCCTGGCGGAACCCAGTGGGCAGGTAAGGTCTATGTATTTGTGAAAGGAAGCGGGTCATGGGGTAATATGACCCAGACCGCCAAACTAACCGCTTCTGATAAAGCATCTGCCGACATTCTTGGCCAGGACGTATCCATAAATTCGGATGGAAGCACTGTGGTCGCCACAGCCTTTCAAGCAACCGTAGGTGGAACTCCCTATGCAGGAGCAGCCTACATTTTTGTGAAAGGAGGCGGGTCATGGGTCGATATGACCCAGAGTGCAAAACTCACTGCCTCTGATAAAGCAGCTTTCGACCAACTAGGTATTTCCGTATCCATAAGTTCGGACGGAAGCACCGTGGCTGCCGGAGCGCCATATGTATCCCCTGGCGGAACGTCCAGTGCAGGAGCGGTCTATATATTTGTGAAAGGAAGCGGGTCATGGGGTGATATGACCCAGACCGCCAAACTCACCGCATCTGATAAAGCAGCTAGCGATGATTTGGGCCTTGGAGTATCCATCAGTTCGGACGGAAGCATCGTGGTTGCCGGAGCGCCATATTCAGACCCCGGCGGAATGGTGGATGCAGGAGCGGTTTACTTATTTGTGAAAGGAGGCGGATCCTGGGGTGATATGACAGAAAGCGCCAAACTCACCGCCTCTGATAAAGCAGCCGGCGATCTTTTTGGCTCTAGGACATCCATCAGTGCGGACGGATGCACTGTAGCTTCCGGAGCATATTATGCATCCCCCGGCGGAACGTATCACGCGGGAGAGGGATACGTATTTGCATCCTCATCCTGCCAACCATCACCGCCCCCCAGCACTATTCCCACACTTACTCAATGGGGCCTGATCATTCTAGGAATTGTCCTGGTGGGAACCGGTACTTTTTATATCGTAAGAAGGGATACATAAAATTCTGCATATGATATCCAGAACTAAATAACAGCCTGGAAGAACAATTTGACTTGGTAATAAGATATACAAAATTTAGTAAAAGATTATTCTTCCGGATTGAAATTAAAGGAAGGATAATCTGACGCGAGATTAAAAAATGAATCTCCACCAATTTGTTGTGGAAGTGTTAGTTCGGATAGTTTTTTTTCACAAGTTATCATTAATGGTAATAGTTTTTCTGTTGGAATTTTTGATAAATCTCGGGAAGCAAGATCATCTTTAATCTTTTTAATAAGTTTTGAATAATATTCAATTTTCGCTGTTCGGTTTTGTTCATGGGCCACAAGAATATTTTGATAATCAATTAATCTTGCAATTCTGATAGTTTCTTTGATCTCCTGTAAAAACCGAAGCCTTTGACCATCCTCCGCCGATTTTGTCTGACCACTTCAACATGTTAACAATCAATGCTCAGTGGTGGTCATTTTGCTCCGGCGGAAACTGGTCAATACGAACGTTTTTTCCAGAGTGGGTCATATCATCGTTTCGATCATCGCAATGGTATCTGTCAAATCCTGTCGAAAGTTTCGGATGGTCGAATGCCAGTCAGTCAAGCGTTTCTTTGGTTTTGACTTATTTAGATTTAGAAAGTACCACTGTTTCTCTATCGTTTGTCGAACATTATTTTCAAAGTAGTCATATCCTACCCTTTTTGAAAACTGATAGACGTACTGAATCAATGTTCCTAAATCTGCAATGGAGTTATCATTGCAATCACTTTGTTCAATTTTCGCTAAATCATCTAAAAAGTTCTTCATTAATGGAACGAACTGCAAATATTGGTTCTTCACATCCATAAAATAGAATTTATATTGATTTTCAATATCAACAACTTCTTCCTCGCTAAGTTCAGAAAATTCTTTACCTAAAGCCCGCTTTGAAAGCTTACCGTTGTTTTGCGATAAAAAACGTATTAATAATGCGACCATCTTGTCGGACATCTGAAACCGATCATCCAGCCAGTCCTTCATTGCATCATAATGTTGCAAATATGCCACTTCTTCGGGTATTATCTTGTTTATGGTATAATCGACGCAATCAAAGAGAAATTCAGCTTGTAAGGTTGCATCAAAGTACCTGTAATAATCCATTGTTTCATTAAGTACCTCGACATTGTTATCCGGGGTCTTTTTCCACTGAATAAATTCCAAAAGAGGATGTGAATATGTTTCCAGTACTTTGCGGTAATCTTCGATACACTCTAAAATTGCAGCCGAAACTGGAAATATTATTCCTTGGGGAGTGAACTTCATTCTTGTTAAAATGTGATGAATCAGATACCGATGCAGCCTGCCATTGCCGTCTTCAAAAGGATGAATAAAGACAAAACCAAAGGCTATTTTAGCCGCCGTCAGCACTGGATGAAATAACGCTTCCTGCATCTGCCTTTTAGCAGTTATCATTCCGTTAATAAGAGAATCGATATCTTGCCACCTTGCTGAAATATGTTCGGGAATAGGTTCGCCAGTAGTACGGTCGTGTTCTCCGATAAAGCCGCCAGCAGTGCGATATCCCATTTTTATGAATCGACTTTTTTCAATGACAATTTGTTGCAATCGGAGTAATTCTTCCTTACTTAACGCTTTATTTCCTGCCTGCCCAATTGCTTGTCCCCACCTTAAAGCCCTCGTTTGTGTCGGATGCTCCCCTTCAATATTGAAAGAAGCGTTAGAGTCCTTCAGTAAAAGAAATGCGGAAGTTCGCAACAGTACATCCCTGTGTACCTCTTTAATGACCTTGTTTGTCTTATCTGATAGGTTTTCGGTAATATAGCGTTCAATTTTATCTGTCTTGTTGATCAGTGGACAGAAGTTCATATTACCTGTAAGGTTGTTTTTTATTCGATGACGGGGTGAGTTGATACTTTGCTGACTTGCATATTGTAAGTTGTCATCTAACAAGAGCACATAATTTCCCGATTCTAAATCTGAAACCTTTAATTCCTTTTGTATAAGCCACTCATAGAGAAACCAAATCTTCCTACTATACTGACTTTGCGGCTCTTTACGAATCCATTCTTCGATAATACTGGGCTGTAGCTTTTCAAATAGCTTCTTAAATGCTAATAAGTTAACCCCTTCATATTTTAAAGCAAAAACAAGGTGGGAGTACAAGGTATCCTCAGGCTGGTGCCTTGGTGTAAAAATCAACCATCCACCGGTTCTGTACTGCCTATGCTTTCTGCTGATTAATGCAAGTTGTATCGGGGTAGGTACTGGAAGCTTATATGCAGTAATTATTGCTCCATATCCTACCAATGTGCCTTCCTCAGGAACGGTTCTTCCCTGAAAAACACTTATCTCTTGTGAAATGTTGTTATTTTTCATAACGCCTTGTGAAAATTACTTACAGCAAAAATATGAAAAATTCTTATTATTTATGAAATATTATTATATTAAGTCAAGAATTGTGAAAAATGCTTATTTTGATTATTGTGAAAAACGCTTAATCAGTCTGGAAAAAACGATAGCTGTGACCAGCTTTCGCCGGAGCAATCTAACCACCCTTCATTATTGACTGTTAAGAAGAAAGGGTGGTCAACAAAAACCGGCAGAGAGTGGTCAGTTTATCCGTTTTCTCCACTCTGTTAATGCGGAGATTCCAGATCAGAAGCAATGTGATTAGAGCTATGTAGTGGACATGCTGATGGCTTTGACTTTGACTACCCATCTGTACCAGCATAGTAATGAGATAATCGGCCTCATCCGGGAATCTCAATCTGTAATCTGGATTTTAACAGTGCTGTTTCCCTTAAATGTCGGGATTGTTAATAAGTATATGCCCGGGGGTAGAATCCTAAGGTCCAGCATATTCATTCTAACCCTGTCGTCATACACTTTTATACCCGTTAGATCATAAACAGTCACCCGGGAATCAGAAAAATCCTGCCCCGCAAGATAGAATCTACCGGTAGATGGGTTGGGAAATACGATGAAATTTTGATGTCCGCCGGCACTTTCATTTTCTGTAAGAATGAAATGAATCACGTTTGATGGTTCGGAGGGGCATCCGTTCAGGGTTACCATCACCGAGAAATCACCGTTAACGCCGGGTACATACCAGGTCCCGGTCTCCCCCGGAATCGGCTGCTGCTGGTATAACCATTGATTGCCTGCAGGTGCATCACTCACCAGGGTATCTCCCGATTGTGTAATAAACGGATCAGGGGGTTTCAGATTAACTGTAACCGGGAATTCGGGCGAGCCCGGGCCATTGCCACATAAATTGTTGCCACTGACGATAAATGATCCGGATTGGGCGGTATCGTTAAAATTTACCAGGATCTCATTCGACCACTGACCTTGTGTGATATAGACACCCGGGGGCAATGTCCAGGCATAGGTGTAGGCCCCGGGTACCGGATCTGCATGATAGGATACACTTTCTGTCCCGGCACACACTGACTGTAATCCCGTGATGGGTCCGGCCGGATTTGGTAAGTATTTTACAAACACGGGAAATACTGTCGGGGAAACGGGTATACAACCGGTAGAATCCATAAAAGTGACTCTGATCCATTGATCCCCGGATTGTTGCCATGTAACCTGCAATTCCGGTGTTCCTTCCCCGCTGGTGATCGTTCCCCCTGTCGAGATCGCCCATTGGTAATTCAGGAAACCTGACTGGGTCTGGTAGGTGTAATATCCGGAATTGGGGCAAAGGCTGTCATTCCCGATGATTACCGGAACAGTCGGGTTACAGACGATGACGAATACGGAATCATTTCCATAATAGGTATTGATTCCGTTGGTTGCTTTACAGCGGTAGTGATATACCGTGTTGGGACTAAGTGAAGTCAGGGCCACACTGATTGAAACCGGATAATTCCCTGATACCGTATCCGGCAGTGCCGGTACAGTTGATCCGTAGGAGGCTGAGGTACCGTATTCAAAAAATGCGGCAAGTGTGTTCCCTCCCGGCATAATCACGCCATTAAGAGTGGCCGAGTTAAGGGTTATTGCCGTGGCTGAACCTGTAGTAGCATAGGGGATTATCGTGGAAGAGCAAAGTACACTTTTTGTAAGCGAATGGGGAGTAACGGATAAAGTTAAACTATCAATTTGGAATGACAGGTTAACCGGGGCAGTGGTAATAAAAGTACATGAGGCTCCGGGAACCGAATCCGATACTGATAAATCAGCAATGTTACAAAATGAAGAAAATGAGTTATCCGTAATAGCTATAAAAGTAGGTAGAAAACCATGCTGGCACTGGCCAGACAATAAAATTCTGCCTGCCGAATACCTGTTTACGGAATTATACTCACTATAGGATTGCTGATTGATTTCTCCCTTCGCAAACAGAAAGTTTCCATTTTTATCTGTCTTGACCATCAAACCTTTTAAATATGAAGTACTGGAAAAGCCGACCATTAAAATGCTGCTATCGGAATTTTCTGTTATATCATTTCCGACAGATTCTGAGTTTACAACCTTATATATTTTCATCCATGATAGCATGCCGGAAGGGTTTATTTTAATGATGAAAGCTTGATTCAGTCCGCCATTCGGCAAGACTTGCCCCGTTGCCACATACCCGTTATCAAGTGTCGGTTTAAGAGAAAATGTGCCAATACCCTGGTTGGGAATTGAAATAACAGATTGCCAGTATAGATTTCCCAGGGCGTCAATTTCAAAAAATACCAGGTCAGTCCCGGTATATCCGGAAACAACAAAATGATTATAGTCATGAGTGGCGATGGCAGAAGCATCCCCGGACCCGAGAGTAAAACCCTTTTGCCAGACTATTGCCCCGTTCGAATTGCATTTAAAGACATAATTATTTCCGTTACATCCGCCACCCACGAACATGAAACCATTATCATTGTTTTTAATGATGCTATAGGCTACATTGCTGCTTGTGGAATAATAACTGCGGGTCCATAAAAAATTTCCTGACGGATCCAGCTTTATGACTGTCTGGTATGAATAGAAAGACCCGGGAATTTGAGTATATGCAAGGATCAAAAAGCCTCCATCGGCGACCTGTGCAATATCCTTCATTAGTAAGTAAGGGGCATTTGTAATACTAATCTGCCTGGACCATAGAATATTCCCGGCCGGATCGGTCTTGATTGCCAGCAAACTGCTGAGCGTGTAGCTTGCAGCCGAAAAAAAACAACTGTCGGTACAGAGAATTGAAAAACACGGATTTGCATCTAATCCATAAGTATTTACAAAATAATTCTGTGCATGGCAAATTCTGCCCGATGACAACAGGATCAATGCTAAGACGATCAACTGTTTTGTTTTCATTTTCGGCAAGTATTTATATTTCAAACGTTTTGGTTTTATTTGAAATAATAAACAGCATTCCAATTATTGGTTTTGTATTATTCCTCTTCTGGAATGGGTGGCGGAAAGAAGAATAATTTATTCAAAGTTAATGAATATTTTACTATAAATTAATGATAATAGTGTTTTAAAATAAAGAATTTGAGAAACGAGGTTAAGCAGGTATACACATTCTTACTCTCTTCTTTCTTTCTCTGTTTTACTTTAAACAGGTACTGGCTTGTTGGTTTAATATTAGTATGGGAGGTGTAATAGACTAGTATTTATGGCATTTACTGACCATTGATAGTAACAGACCTAGTATTGTCAATAGTGATAAAAGGCTTCAGTTCGCAGAGTTTCTTAAAATCTTCGAATAATTGGTTCGAGAATCGCTCAGCAGGGGGAGCAAGACAGATAAGGGTTTCTGATGGCAACGTCTGAAGCCCTTTTTCTTTTATACATACATTTATACATACAAGCGAGCAGTTTTCTAAATTATCAATATGTAAAATTTGATATGGGAAACGTGTTTCTCAAGGTATAGTCATTCATTTATATTCAAGATGAAACATTTTCACTAAGACAAACGATCTCCCTTCAGAAAGGGAAGACATTAAATTGCCTTTCCTTTTATAAAATCATTTAAGCAGTTTGGTGCTTTTGGATTGTTTCATTTTTAGTCATAATATTTTTTATCATTAATCGGTCGAAGATATAACAGGTGATAGAATTGTTTATAACTTTACACTTATAAGGTATCAAAGGTCTGACCGATAAGGAAGAAAAATGTAACTGATATGAATTTTAATCTTCGAGAAAAAGGTTGCTATGAAAAATTCATCCAATATATCAAAAAATGGCACCCATCATCTCAATATACACATTATCAATGTTTTTTGCAGTTTGTTTGAGTTGTATGTAATGCGGCATGTAAAAAAGAGAAAATGAAAAACGTACTTACATTTTTATTTCTCACCTTGTCAATTTTTGCTCTTGGACAAAATCAAATAAATTTTAATAATTCAAATGACACGTGGAATGTTGCAACGACATATCCGCATGCAACTCCTCAAGATCCAGATTTTGTTGAAACCACAACAAACGTCTTTGGATATAATGGTGACACTCTCATTGGTGGTGAGTATTGGTTAAAAATGTTTACAAGTCCCGATTCAAATTTTATTTCAAATTTAACATATCTGGGTAACATTAAAGAAGTTAACGGGGTTGTTGTTTATATGGACACAACTTTTAGTTTGCACGCACTATATAATTTTAATTTACAGGCAGGCGATTCAGTTCTTTACCATTTCGAATTTGGAAATATTTATTTGAAAGTTGAAAACATAGACAGTATTTACATTATTGGCAAATATTATAAGCGATTTCATTTTCAGGAACCCGTTATCCCATTCTTCTATATAAAAGAGGTTTGGATAGAAGAAATTGGTAGTATCCATGGACCTTTGTTCCCTGCTAACCCAAGATTATTTGGAACAGAAATTCCTGACTCAATGTATCTTACTTGTTTTAAAATAAATGGTTCAATTATTTGGAATAATCCAAATTACTCACAGTGCTTTATAAATATTATTCTTGGCACAAGTGATTTACCAAGAAAATGTATTAAAGTCTTTCCGAACCCAGTAATCGATAGGGTATTTATTGAATTTCCTATCTCTATAAATGGGAATCATGATGTTTCAATCTTTGATCTGTGCGGGAAACAAATAACCTGTCATGTGGATGATTATTTAAATTCGGTCGAAATCCATTTAATGTCAATGAACTACCCCGCGGCAAGCAGCGGGGTATCTTAGTTGTTTTACTTATTACTATTCGCCGCAAGCGGCGGGGAACTAACCCCAAAAGAGATTAGAAAAAGGAGTCTATATTTTGCAGATACAAGATAATGAAAGCTTATACAGACAAAAATTATTAAAACAGTAATACACGCCGCATAACATGCACGCAACCACAAAAAAAACAAT
Organism: uncultured Bacteroidales bacterium; assembly: GCA_903929315.1. GTDB lineage: Bacteria > Bacteroidota > Bacteroidia > Bacteroidales > FEN-979 > CAIYUC01. Next base: position 12,846 of record CAIYUC010000018.1, on the reverse strand, counting down.
ATTAAAGGGCACTTTTCAAAGGTTCGTCCTTTTCTGTGGCTGCATGCGAGGCGTTATACTGGGGCGACACGGTAAATCTTGCAGCCCCTATGGAACAAAGCTGTGATGCAGGTAATGTAAACATCAGCGGCAATACCTATAAGTTGGTGAAAGACAAATTTCACTGTGTCTATCTTGGGAAGATTGAAGCGAAGAACAGGGGTGAGGTGGAGATGTATTTTGTGGAGGCAGCGAATACTTCAGTTTCATAGCTTGAATTGTGCTGGTTTATTCCTTAACGAACTCCCCCACCTGCACTCTCTTCTCTCCAACCAGTTTCACCAAATAAACCCCGCTGGGCATGTTGCTGATGTAAAGTTGTGTTTTGGGCTCGGTGATATTGTGAACCAATTACGTACCACTGTGCGACCATATTGACAGTGAAATAAACATTCCAATTAGCAAAAGGGAAATTATTATACCGAATATGCCAAGAATTATACTGGCAATTGCGAACCCCTTATCTTTATAAAGGGATGGATTATGATGAATCTTACGAAGGCTTTTTATGCCGAATATCAGACCTAAAATGGCGAGTGGCAAACCCAAAATTGGTAACAAACCTAATATTGATAAAATAAATCCTGACAATCCATATTTTTCAATTTTTCTGTTATCAGCAGGATGCGATTCTTTTTTTCCTGCCTGCGGTTGATTATTTTTTACTGTTGTGTCAGGGGGCAAGCATCCACTTCTGACTATTCTCTGACTGTTATATGAACGCACTTTTTTTTCATTCACAACCGTCAAAATCGGCTCCATTGTCGTGGATGCTATTAAATTTTCAGCGCACATTGGGGAAACAGGCTCAATTCGCGTAATTTCAGACTTCAATTCAGTTTTTATATCAGAAATAGCAGTGGCTGGTCTATCTGCACGCTTCAACTGGTTATTATAGGATTTGCTTTTTGATGATTTTCTGCCTTCGTAGTGATAGCTATTTGTATAAGTTACCCTGCCTTTATTATAAATTCTTGTTGTTGTTGCAAACTGTGACCTTTGACAAGAAGAAACAAGTAAAACAAGAATAAGTCCTATAAGGGAAAATAGATGTTTAATGAATTGATATCCCATTACGTCTGTTTTATTATCTTACACGATGCAAACGTTCTACCCTTAATATATTTCACAAAATAAATACCATAAGGAAGGTCGTTGACTACAATTTACGTATTGGGTTCGTTGGTATTGTGAGTTACAAGCATTATTATGATGGTCAAATAGACAATTCGTGTAAAGACTAAAAAATTGACCGCTATTTTTTAACCAAAAAACCTCGAAGAAAGACAATGAATTTAAACGAATTTCTTACGAAATTTAGTCGTTATCTGCTTTGAAACCTCACGGAAACAACCAGTTTAAGGGTTGAGTTATTGACAAAAACACCAATTTACTAACATTTTCAAGGGTTTTAGCATAAAAATACTTGACAACCTCTTTGAAATGCTTATATTTACAGTGTTTTTAAATTAGTATAAACTTTAAAACGTAACAAAATGAACAAAACAGAGTTAATCGGAGCTATTGCTTCGCACGCAAAATTGACAAAAGTCGATGCAAAAAAGGCTTTGGAAGGATTTGTAGTCGCTACTTCAAAAGCATTGAAAAAAGGTGACAGGGTTGCTTTAGTTGGTTTTGGTTCTTTCTCTCTTTCAAAAAGAGCTGCCAGAACAGGTCGGAATCCCCAGACTGGCAAGGCGATCAAAATCGCTGCAAAGAAAGTTGTTAAATTCAAAGCTGGTAAAGAACTATCAGATAAAGTTAAGTAAGGAATCATTCAGATTCTGATAAAAAAGTCCTGCGATCGCAGGATTTTTTTTTTAAAGACGGGCAATGACAAGATATTTGTGTTTACAGCTACAATTGAGAGTATTTCATAGAGTTGTCGGATGAAAACAAGTCCGATAACAATTCTGATAGCACTTCATACGTAACATTTATTTTTGTGGATGTGAAATTTAGAAAACCTTTTAACCCCTAATGTCAGGATGGAAATCTAATAGTTTCTTTAAGTACTCTTTACTGCTTTATTATTTTCCCCACTTCCACCGTCCTGTCACCCGTCAGTCGCACAAAATAAACCCCGCTGGGCAAATCTTTGATGTCAAGTTGTGTTTTGGGCTCGGTGATTTGGCGGGAAATGAGCTGCTGACCGTTGAGGTTCATTATGGATAATTTGCTTTTGGTTTGAGTTGATGATGTTTCAATTGTTACAAGGGTGGATGAAGGGTTGGGGTAAATCTTTAGGCATTTGGGTTCTGATGCCAGGTCGTTTAAACCAGCGGGATAACCCCCACCATTTGTAGTTTTTAGGATAGTTCCACCTGCACCAACTACATAACCAGTATTCACATCGGTAAAATAAACTGACAATAAATCATTATTTGTTCCGCTCGATAATATAGACCAGCTCGTGCCACCATTGCTGGTTTTTAAGATCGTTCCACTGTCGCCTGTAACATAACCTATGTTGACATCGGTAAAGTAAACTGAATATAAATTCTTTGTGGTGCCGCTCGATAGTGCAGTCCAGGTTGTGCCCTCATTGATTGTTTTTAAGATGGTTCCAGCCATACCCACTACATAACCTGCACTGGCATCGGTAAAATAAACTGAAGTTAAGGAATTAGTTGTTCCGCTCGATAACGAAGTCCAATTTGTGCCTCCATCGATGGTTTTTAAGATTGTTCCTGTATCACCTACAACATAACCTTTACTGGCATTAGTAAAGCACACTGAGTATAAAGAATAAGATGTTCCGCTCGATAATGCAGTCCAAACAGAACCCCCGTCATTAGTTTTCAGGACAATTCCTCCATACCCAACCGTATAGCCTGTATTGCTATCGGTAAAATAAACTGACCTCAAATAATTAAGTGTACCACCCGATAAAGTAATCCAGTTTGTACCTGCATTTATGGTTTTATAAATGTATCCACCAGAACCTACCGCATAACCAGTATTGGCATCCGTAAAGTATACTGAATATAAAGCGTTACTGGTTGAGCTCGATAATGGAGTCCAGATTCTGCCTCCATTGATGGTTTTTATTATATTGTAAAGTTCCATACTACCCACTGCATACCCTGTATTGGCATCGGTAAATTTAACAGTATATAACCAGGCATTGGTTCCGCTTGATAATGCAATCCAGGTTGTGCCCCCATCGATGGTTTTTAAGATAGTTCCAAAATCACCCATCGCATAGCCTGTCAGGGTATCCGTAAAATAAACTGAATATAAAGAATAAGATGTGACCTTCAATAATAATGACGTCCAGGTTATGCCTCCATTGATGGTTTTAAGAATAGTTCCCAAATAACCCACAGCATAACCTGTATTGGCATTGGTAAAGAAAACTGAAGTAAAAGAATTAGTTTCATTCGATAAAGGAGTCCAGGTTGTGCCTCCATTGATCGTTTTTATAATGGTTCCATAATAACCTACTGCGTAACCTTTATCGGTATTGGTAAAGCAGACTGATTTTAAACGATGATTTGTACCACTTGATTGGGCATTCCAGGTTGTGCCTCCATTGATCGTTTTTAAGATCGTACCAGCATAGCCTACTGCGTAACCTGTATTGGCATCAGTAAAGCATACGGATAATAAGTAATAGGATGTTCCGCTCAATTCAGCAGACCAGGTTGCACCTCCATCGATGGTTTTTAAGATCGTTCCCGAATCTCCAACCGCATAGCCCTTATTAGGATCGGTAAAGTAAACGGAATATAAATGATTGGCTGTTCCACTTGATAATGCAGTCCAAACTTTCCCCCCGTTAGTAGTTTTTAATATTATTCCCCCTAAACCGACCGTATAGCCTGTATTGGGATCGGTAAAAAAAACTGACCTTAAATCATTAGTTGTTCCACTCGATAAGACAGTCCAATTTGTGCCTCCATTAATGGTTTTTAAGATAGTTCCACATACACCCACCGCATAACCAGTATTCGCATTGGTAAAGTGAACTGAAGATAAGGTATTACCTTGCGGTAGGGGGTTTTGCCAAGTCCATTGTGCACTTGCAACATTTAATGCAAACATCGCAATCAAAATGATGTAAAATTTTTTCATACCTTCAGGTTTTAGCTTTTAAATACAAATATAATTCAGGATTCAAGGGAATCAAAATCGATATCCACAGATGAGTAAGCTTTAACTTGCAGAAAATCCAAAATCATAGCACAGCGCGAGAAAAAATTAGTAAAAACTGAAAAATCAACTTGATATATGGAGTTTTTTGCACGAAATAAGAAATTTATGTCCTGACATAGGTTTAAATGCAGTGATTTGAAAGAGGTTGAAATGGGAGCATTAACCATCAGGTTTGAGTCGAAGCTGACATCCCCGCTTGATGCGGTGGAGCAAAAAGGCGGCACCCTGCGTAACGCCAAAACCACATTGATGGTTAAAAAAGATGAAATGCCTCGAAATGACGGGGCAAAAACTGGTAATCAGGCTGTGCCCAAAACTCAAAGTTAAATCTTGTTGAGGTAAGATATTACATCCAACGTTTTGCAGCTTGCCGAAGGCGGGGCTTTTCACTAACAAAACCTGATGATGCCATTAGAGCTGCCATTAACTTAAAAAATTGTATGCGGAAGACGAAATCCCCTCCATTGCAAACGTGATGTTACCAGTTGGCATTATTTCTTGTTTTTTAATTCTTTTATTGTCTGTTTTACTGCCATTTCGTTAGTCGTTGGTGTAAAATTAAAATGCTTGTTAAACTTAGAACTGTCGAAAAAGTAATCCCTGTCATACTGATAACGCATTTCATAAAGCTCTTTCATAATTGGAACAAAAAATCCAAGCGCTTGCATTCCCCAGCTTGGTAAAACTTTATACTTATTGCTTGCGTTCATTTCCTTGGCAAATATATCAATCCATTGTTCACCCGTTATTTTTTGAGCGTCTGTCGGCAAGTTCCAGATTTGATTAAAAGCGTCTTTTGTATTTCCAAGCATCGCTGTTCCTTTCGCAAGGTCAGGGGTGTAACTATTGCTATGAATGACTTTAGCATTACAGAACCATTGGGCTTTTTTCCCTTTTGCAAGATTGTCGTAAACCAAGTTCATTAAAACACTGTTGCCTTTTACGCTACTGAAAAAGTCAGCCGAACGTGCAATGATTACATTTAGATTTCTTTTCTCAATACCGTCCATTATTAATCTGTCTACTTCGGCTCTTACTTCTCCTTTTTTACTTGTCGGGCTAATAAGTGATGTTTCGGTAATATGATTTACATTGTTGCCGCCAATGGCATAAACATTATCGAAGAATACAAGTTTAGCTTTGTGGAGCAAACAAGCGTCAATAATATTTTTAATAAGCGGCGTCCACCTTTGTTGCCAAATTTTAGTATTATAGGCTAACCCAACCACCAAGTAAACTATTTCGCTGCCCTCTACTGCTTTAAATACCTGGTCTTTGTTTGATAAGTCGGCTGGAAATAAATTGTCCGTTGGATTTACCTTTTTGGGGTTGCGGTTTACAAGTCGAATGTCATTTGTATAAATCGGTAATACCTTTGCAAGTTCTATGCCTATTGCTCCGCCTGCTCCTAAAATTGTTTGCATATTATTATTTTTAGTCGTTTATGTTAATGTCTGTGTTGATTGTGCTACTCGACAATCATTGCAATCGTCCTGACTGGTGAACCGTCGGCGTTCTCAACCTTCAGCGGTAAACATTGAAACGAAAAGGCACTGTCTGGAAGCTTATCCAGATTGGTCAGGTTCTCAATCAGTAAAATCTCCTTCCCCAGCAGGATATGATGGTTTGGCAGGTTTTCCTCATTGACGGTAAGTGCTGAAGCAATTCTGTCAAGGGAGAAAGCATCGACGCCAACGCCTTTAAGTTTGAATTTTGTCAGCCAAACCGCCGCTTCTCTGGTTGGAATGGAGCAGTCGTCAAAGTAGTCCTTGGTGTTCCATTTGTACTGCCAGCCAGTGAAGAAGAGAACGAAGTCAACCTTGGTTATTTTGGATTCAAATGTTTGAAGGTATTCCAAACTGATCTCTTTCTTGTCCTTACAAGGGATTACGATTGCCCTACCAATGAACTTGTCAACTGGGAACTGATCCAGTGATTTTGCGTTTTGCAGAATATGGCAGGGCGCATCGATATGGGTTCCCGTGTGGGATAACATTGAGATTTGATGTTCACGGTATCCGTCCTTCACAACGGTGTTGGTGACTTCAAATGTGGGCGCGACGGTATCGGGGTAAACCGTGATTTTCTCGTTAAGGAGATGGGAGAGGTCGATGACTCTGGTCGGCATAGGTTGTTTTCATTATTACAATCAGCCTATAAAAGTATGAATAAATTGCTAAGGTAGTCCCTCAGGCTTCAATCTACTGAAGTTCCTAGGGTGGTAACCCCTCCAATTGGTTGTCCAGTGCATCAAAGTACTGTTCAACCGTTTTCTGATTATCAATCAACTGCTGCAATGATAATTCCGTGTCACACTCACAATAGACTTCAAAATACCCCGTCACAATATGCACGGTTATCTTGGAGCAAGGTGAGCCATAATCCTTGGGTATGGCGGCAATTATGTTGCTTTCAGTTTCCTGCTGAATCGTCCAGCCTTCCAGCAATAGGCGAACTGTACCCGTGCGTTGTTCAGCAATAACCAAAAAGGGAACACAATGCACCAGAATGACCCACAGCCCTGATGGAAAATGCTGGCAGCACGGGGGAGATTGAAATTAATGAAGTTCCACATCGAAGATTTTCTCCATATTTGCAGTACAGAGTATATCCATACCATCTTTTTACCCAATTAATCTACACCAAGATGACCAAAGCCGACATCATCAACCAAATCGTAACCCAGACGGGCATTGAAAAACCAACCGTTACCGCAACCGTTGAAGCCATTATGGACACCATCAAACAATCAATGGTGAAAGGTGAGAACATTAACCTGCGTGGATTTGGCACCTTCCACCTGAAGAAACGTGCTGAAAAATTGGGAAGAAACATCACTAAGGGCACCAGTGTGAAGATTCCCGCTCATGTCGTTCCTGCGTTCAAGCCGTGCAAGGAGTTTGCGGACGCGGTGAAAACAAAGGTGAAATAAAACAAACAAAATGAAACCCCATTTCGTGAACGAGGACTTCGACCCAATGGTTGATAACCCTGAAAATTACAGGCTGGGCATATTTTATTTTAACCGCAAGGACAAACGGGAAATTGTATCAAAAAGGAATCGACTGCTGGGCTGGACTGTCAACTTTGCCCGTCCTTACGCTTACTGGTGGACAATTGGCATCGTTGCCGTCACTATTTTTGCACTGGTGATGGCGTTTCGATGAACCTGAAGCGGTGCAAAGAATTCTCAAGGCTTGAACACGCAAGGAGCTGGGATATATATACCTGCTCGAAATGCAGGCAGGTTTGTCCGCTTCGTATAGGTAATCATTAAAAACAAAAAGCAAATGGAAACCAAAAGAAAAAAGTCTTTTTTATCTGAAGTCCCAAGCGGGGTATTAGCGTTTTTAACCTTGATAATAGCCACCATTGTTACATTCGTTTCTGACGCATTAATGACACCACACAGCCAAACTGGCACTATATCCAATATTATAAACGATATATTGATTGCTACGGGTTGCTTTTTTATTATCAGGCAAAATCCTAAAAGTATCTGGTATGTGCCGCTGATTTGTAATGCCTTACTTATTATTTCATCAATTGTAGAGCCAAATTTCTGGAGAACTTTAATGTGGATTCCCATATGCAGTGGATGGGTGCTATCGCTGATTGCATCATTTATTGGGGCAAGGGTTGGAAGAAGGTTAGATAAATGAGCGACCTAACGGACAAAAGCGAGAATAATCCCATCGAGGTCTTCGTCGGCACGGCGTGGGAAGTTGCCCTTGTTCAGAGCTTATTGGAGAATGCGGAAATAAAGGCGTTTATTTATTATGGCGGGCGCGGGACAATGGCTCCCTGGGATTCAAAGGGCTGCTTCCCGTTGAACAGAATTATGGTGTCCAGCGAGGACTATGAGAAGGCAAAACAGGTTGTTGATCAGTATTACGATGCGGTGAAGGAGTGAGCAAGTCCGTAATCGTAGGCAGCCCCGTTCCAATCATATTTGTTGGTGGCTTTCAGTTTATCCTTTCAACTCCCAGCTGTTCATAAAAATTGTTAAACCTTTAACAACAACAGACTTTTTCAGCTATATTTGACCTGTAGTATTAAATATTACCTTAATGCTGACATCCCCGCTTGATGCGGTGGAGCAAAAAAGCGGCACCCTGCGTAACGCCAAAACCACAACGGTGGTTAAAAAAGATGAAATGCCTCCTTCGATTCATTGGGGGCATTTCCATTTTGTGCGGAAAGTCACTTGGGGGTTATTATCGATGAGCCGATGTTCAAATGTATGCTAAATCTTGCATATAAGCCTTTCTGACGAGTCCCTTTATTTTGACAATGATTACCTTCAATCTTTCCAGGGAAGTCTTTATATAAGCTTAAATGGGGCTCTTTTCTGAATTTACCTTTTTCCTTTGTATATTTCCTCTATAAATCCCACACCCACGCCAGCTATTTGGTAGAAGACAAAAAAAGCAAGATTAACGGTATAAATTATTACTAATAAGAATTACGTTAGCACACAATAGCAATGAGCGTTTTTTTCTTTGATCGCCGTTTCGCTATCCATTGAGCATCTTTTACATCGGTTTTTCGGCCTGGCATCTGCTTTATCAGATATGGGTTAACCGGATGCAGGTTAAAATATCCCTCTAAGATTCGCCAAATTGGAATCCAGTATATCCCGGTACTTTCCATGGCAACATCAGATACTTTGTTTGAAAGCATCATTGTACGCATCAATTCAATATCGGGAGTCAGCGTACTATACTCTTGTAAAATTTTTTGACCGTTCCCGTCAAGAATGCATAAAAATATGCTATCTTTATGCACATCGAGACCACAGACCTTTTTCATGTCTTTATAGATTATGTTAAACATTGAGCTTCGAGCTCGTTATCGCTATAAAGTTAATGCTGTGGCCTCGATTTTTATGCGGTGCGTGTAAGAATCATTCGAATTATTATGTAAGTTTGTATAATAGGAAATGGGTTCTATCCTGCACAATGAAAATATATTCCCAATAATAACAGCGGCACAGTCGAAGTTCGGGATAAAAACCTAAAATATATCAGTTCACGGTATCAATAATCAATCAATAAACAAAAGCCAATGGAAAACAAAGGGAAAAGGTCTTTTTTATATGCAATGCCAAGCTGGCTTCAAGCCATACTATGGGTTTTCGCTTCCACAATTGTTTTATTCGGGCTTGGTGAAGGGGTGAGCAAACTCATAAAAATCGATGAAAATATTGGCAGTACGCTTGCCTACATCATCTTTGATATTATGATAGCCGTTGGTTGTTTTTTTATAATAAAATGGAACCCGAAAAGCATCTGGTATGTCGTGCTGATATGCAATGCGGTTGGCATCATTGCCGCAATTGTGGAACCCACCTTCTGGCATACATCATTATGGATGCTAATTTGTGGGGGATGGGTGCTATCAATAATTGCATCATTTATTGGGGCACGGGTTGGGAAAAGGGCTGCCACCAGTGATCCGAACGTGCCGCAATAGAACTTTACTGGTTTTTGCGGCAAATGAAGGAACAATATGGATGAATATTCACCGAATAAATTTATGAATGATGTTTTGTTGAATGGGAAGGGAACCTGTTTCCCTTTAGCAATTCATACTTTTTTCTTGTCTCGGACTCCTTGCTTTTATCCGAAATAAATATTATCGTTCTACCACCATCAAGGATTACGGGATATTTACCTATTAGTGACCCCATTAATAGTTTTGAATCAGAGATTTTAAGTCGATTATTTTCCAGCATCATCCTGTATTCCAGAGTGGTTTTTTTTTTCATTTTTCGTTTGTTCTATTACAGAATTTTAAATCTATAGTAATTTCACAAGGTACGGTTAATTTTTATGCTTTTGAAGAATTAGTTTTTAATAACGATTTATCTTTGATGTTTTTATGCTCGTCAGCGAACCACCAGACCGCCTTTTACTAATAACGATTCGAAAAGGGCGAAATTGATTCAGGGGTTGTGGTCAACGTTATTGGAAAATTATACGAAGAAGACTTGCAATTGTAATTACCGATTTTCGGCATTGTTATTTACCGTTTACACGTGATGGACATAGGCGTTAAAACGCACCAAACCTGCGGGAGGGATGGTGGAACAGAAGTTTTTTACGAAAATCGACATCGACGCTGCCACGAAAATGTTGGTGGAAATGCTATTTCCTAACGAGTCATTTCTACCCGCAGAGTCTATTTTGCTTGACATTCTGGATTGTATTTGCTATATTTACGCCTTCTGTTTTACCTGAATTTATTATTATTAAAACAATTAAAACCGCTTTCCTGTGAAAACAAGTTTCAGACTTTTTATTTTGCTTGGATTTATTTTGGCTATCCCAAGCCTTTGCGCTTTCAGCCAGCCAATTAATATTGGCACAAATTACGGAGGTGGAATAATCTTCTACATGGATGGAACGGGCAATCACGGATTAATAGCCGCTGCCAGCGACCAAAGTTCAGCAACGCAGTGGGGCTGTTTTGGAACCTCAATTGGTGGCACACACGGAGCCATTGGCAATGGACAAACAAATACGACGGCTATTGTCAATGGATGCAGTGAGGTAAGCACTGCAGCCAGCATTTGTCATAATCTGGTACTGAACGGTTTCAACGATTGGTTTTTACCATCAAAAGGCGAACTTAATCAGATGTATATAAAAAAAACTGTTATTGGCGGTTTTGCTAACGACGAATATTGGAGTTCTTCCGAGTACGATGTTTACACCGCGTGGACGCAGGACTTCACCAGTGGCAAACAAGAACGTTCCGCTAAGAAAAACACAAAGAATGTGCGTGCTATAAGGGCTTTTTAGCAATCTTTACTGCTGAGATATACTTGAAATCACAAGGAATGAAAGGATGGCAAAGAAAATCTTATTCATCTTAAAAATTTTAAGGGTTTGTGCTCAAAAGATGAGATTGACATGTAAGCCTCCCCATAATTCGACCCTTTAAAATTAGAGAAATTTAAAAAATGTTTAATTTTAAATGGCTAAAAATTTCTATGAAAAAGAAAAAATTGAACAAGTTTTTCATAATTTTGATGAATTCCAACTTATAAAATCGTTTATAATTGATCACTAAAGGTTTTTATCTTTTCATTCAAAGATAAATTTAAAGCTATATCTTTAGAAAATACTATCTATAATATTTAAAGAAGAGGGGAGCATATTGGTATAAATAATGTGAATCAAGGGTTGAAGAATTAGGTATAAAATTCACAATGCCCTGAAAGGGCTTAACTTGAATAACCATGGGTGCAACCCATGGACGAGAATGCCTCGCTCATTGCAGCCCCGAAGTGGGCTGAACAAGAGTTTTAGAGTTCAACCACTTCGTGGCGGTGACTTACAGGTAGTTAATTCCCATGGGTTAATACCCACGGTTATTGAGATTTAGCCACTTCGTGGCAGTTTATGTTTAATTCTTGATTCACATAAATAGAAAATAAAACAACTGATGAGCAGACAGGTCAGGTAATTACTGAAGTAGAATAAACCTAAAGGATATGAACATAGAGGAACATAATACCCCAATAGTAGATAACGCCATAAACGAAACGCTGAAAGAGCTACTGAATCTTAATATAGCCGAGTCTATAGCTACAGAAAGGCTGGGGTTTTTGCTAAATTATTTCATGGACAGGGGGAGTATGCAGCTATTAAAGTATCTAAGAATAGATACAAACGACATTCTACCTAACCAAAGCAATTATAATGACACGGAGCTATTTAAGGAAATAGTAAAAGACAATGGCTCAGAGGACATACTAAGTAATGAAATGGTGCGGGCTCTGCGGAATAAGAAGGCTTACAGGCGGACATATTACAGGAAAGTTTACCAAGGGCTAAAGGATACAGAGATACATAAAGGATGGATCGACCTGCTTACTGAGATTTACGAGGACGATAAAGCCCTAAACGAAATATTTGTAAGGCTGGTAGAGGAACAAAGGAACATAACCATAGCCTCCGCTAAGGCATTACAGGAAATTACGGGTATATATAGGCTGGGATATGATCAAAGCCACGAAAAAGTGAAGGCACGTAGGCAAATGGAGCACGTATTTACCTCAGCTATGAGATACCGTTACGAGAAAGCTCTGGAGGAAATGTTAGACGGAGGCGAAAAGTATAGCGACCTGTTAAAGACAGCCCCCGCAAAGTTTAACCTACCAGATAGCCACAAAGAGGACGCTATACAGGAGGCTATCTATAACTCCTTTGAGCTGGGAGACACTCCCACAATAAGACCAAATATAGAGGACGTAGCGAAAGCTATAGGGGCTCCCCTTGAGGTAGTATTACGATCCAGCCAGAGGCATAATATTTAAACAATAGAACCAACGGGACAAAAAGAGAAATTTATAGAGCTACGGGCTCAGGCATACAAAACTACCGAAAAGTCTGGGCGTTTTCCTTTATAGTAATTATCTCTATCTCTTTTCCCAGAATGGAATTAAATCACAACAACAGAGTTCTGTGAATCTGGATAGGAAGAAGGTACATGCTTATCAGCCTCGTTGTCATTTTCCCAATGAGTTTCATCTATCAAATAGCGAAACTGGTATTCATTCCCCATTTTTAGTTCAAGCGTAACAGAGTAGCTCCCGTCTTCCCCTTTTCTCATCTGGATATGCTTCCGATCCCAGTCATT
>CAIYUC010000017.1 GCA_903929315.1 uncultured Bacteroidales bacterium | reverse complement strand
CCGAGTGTTTCGGCTTATCCTTCATTAAGAAATAATGCATTTTCCGTTCGTTGCTTGAAAGATTAGTATTACGCACGCGTTACAAACGCGCGCGAGCTAAGATGATCCTTCAGTATCGTTATATCCGGCTTTTAGAAGTAATGCTTTTTCGGTTCGTTGTCTTAAAGATAATTGAATATCGAATAATCCAAATAGCCTGCCTCAAAAGAAAAAAAACACCGCGAAGACGCCAAGCCGCTAAAAATTAAATTCATGAATTTGCGTTCTTTGCGTCTTTGCGACTTGGCGGTGAAAAAAAACTATTTGGTCAGGAATGAAGAATGCAATAAAAAGGAGAGTAAAAATTTTTCAATTATTGAAGAAAAGTTGGTACTTTTATTGCTTAAATCGAAAACTATGGATTTCAACTACACAGAAGAACAACTTATGATTCAGAAAACTGCCAGGGACTACGCCCAACGGGAGCTGATCAAAGACGTCATTGAACGGGACACCAAGGCTGAGTACCCCACTCAGCACGTCAAAGCATTAACGGAATTAGGTTTCATGGGAATGCTTGTCAGTCCAAAATACGGCGGAGAAGGGATGGATACCATTGCCTACGTATTAGCGATGGAAGAGATCTCAAAGGTCGACTCCTCGGTATCCGTTATTATATCTGTTAACAACTCGCTTGTCTGTTATGGCATCGAGGAATTTGGAACGGAAGAACAGAAGGAAAAATTCCTTCGTCCGTTAGCCAAAGGAGAGAAGCTCGGCGCTTTTCTCCTTTCTGAACCGGATGCAGGATCAGATGCCACCTCACAGCGAACCCTTGCAGAGGATAAAGGTGATTATTACCTGGTAAATGGCACCAAGAACTGGATCACCAATGCCAATTCAGCTTCCACTTATATTCTGATCGCACAAACACATCCGGAAAAAGGCCATCGGGGCATTAATGCCCTCCTTATTGACCGCAATACACCGGGTATTTCCCTGGGACCCCATGAAGATAAAATGGGAATGAGGAGCTCCGATACCCACTCGGTCATGTTCGCTGATGTGAAAGTCCCGAAAGAGAACAGGATTGGCGACGATGGGTTCGGATTCAAGTTCGCTATGAAAACGCTGGAAGGAGGCCGGATAGGAATTGCAGCCCAGGCATTGGGTATTGCATCGGGAGCTTACGAACGGGCCTTGCGGTATGCAAAAGAAAGAAAAGCCTTCGGAACTGAGATCATCAATCATCAGTGCATCGCGTTCAAGCTTGCAGAAATGCATACGCGGATTGAGGCAGCCAGGTATTTCTGCCTGAAGGCTGCATGGTTAAAAGACCAGAATCAGCCTTATGGCACTGCCAGTGCACTCGCTAAATACTGGGCCGCAGAAACAGCCATGTATGTTACTACGGAAGCTGTTCAGATCCATGGAGGATACGGTTATGTGAAGGAATATCATGTCGAACGCCTAATGCGGGAAGCGAAGCTAACACAAATCTATGAAGGTACGAGTGAAATTCAGCTGATGATCATCTCGAGAGCCATCATGAACGATTAAACATCATTTTAATGAACATTCCCGAATCCTATAAACCCCGGAACCATATAAGGATCGTGACTGCAGCATCCTTATTCGACGGACATGATGCTGCTATCAATATCATGAGGAGGATCCTGCAGGCCAGCGGCGCAGAAGTCATTCACCTGGGTCATAACCGGTCTGTAATGGAGATCGTGGATTGCGCCATTCAGGAAGACGTCCAGGCAATTGCCATCACCTCTTACCAGGGAGGGCATATCGAATATTTCAAGTACATGCTGGACCTTCTCAGAGAACGCGGCCATGGCTATGTTAAGATCTTCGGAGGAGGCGGTGGCGTTATACTTCCCCATGAAATTAAAGAGTTACAGGAGTATGGAATCACAAAGATCTATTCCCCGGATGACGGCCGGGAAATGAGCTTGCAGGGTATGATCAATGAAGTGCTTCAGAAATCTGATTTCCCTGTTGGAGAACCCGATCACCTCGATATCGGGAAAATTCCAAAGAAAGATGTCAATACCATTGCAAGATTAATTTCTGCGGCGGAAAATTTCCCGGAAACCGCAAGTCCTTTCCTGGAAAAGATCGACAAGATATCAAAGAAAAATAAGATCCCAGTGCTGGGGATAACAGGAACCGGCGGAGCCGGTAAATCCTCACTGGTAGATGAATTGGTGAGAAGGTTCCTGCTTGATTTCCCGGATAAGACCATTGCAATTATTTCTGTCGATCCTTCCAAAAGGAAAACCGGCGGTGCATTGCTTGGCGACCGTATTCGGATGAACTCCATCAGTAATCCACGGGTTTTCATGCGATCGCTGGCAACGCGGCAATCGAACCTTTCTTTGTCGAAATATGTAAAAGATTCGATCCATATCATGAAGGCAGCCGGTTATGACCTGGTCATCGTGGAAACCACCGGGATCGGCCAATCTGATACGGAGATTGTGGATCACAGCGACGTAACACTTTATGTGATGACCCCGGAATACGGCGCTGCCAGCCAGCTGGAGAAAATCGATATGCTTGACTTTGCCGACCTCGTAGCGATCAATAAATTCGATAAACGGGGCGCTTTGGATGCCATCCGTGATGTCAAAAAGCAGTACCAGCAGAATCATAACCTCTTTACATCCGATGTGAGTACAATGCCTGTTTATGATACGGTCGCATCGCAATTCAATGACCCCGGGGTGAATCACCTCTATAAAGCCATTATCGGTACGATCAAAACAAAGACAGGGATCGCATTTCCCAGTGCCTTTGAAGGAAAGAATGAGATGGCCGATAAAATATATATCATTCCTCCCGCACGGAACCGGTACCTGTCTGAAATTGTCACCGCCATAAGAAGCTATAATAAATGGACGGACCAACAGTCGCAGATTGCACAACGGCTCTTTTCAACAGCAGAGACGATAAATCTTGTTAAGGAATCTCTCTCGCCTACAGATTCACCCGGTGATAAAACAAGTTTGTTAATTGAGCTTGAAAAGATCTATGAGATCACCAAAAGAGATCTCGACCCGGCCAATGACAGGATTCTTAAAGGTTGGGAAGGAAAGGTAAAATCATACCAGGAAGAATGCTATATTTATAAGGTCAGGGGTAAGGAAATCCGGGTTGAAACCCATTCCGAATCCCTTTCCGGGACTAAAATCCCTAAAATTTCTCTTCCTAAATGCAAAGGATGGGGAGATATCCTGAAATGGAACCTGAAAGAAAATGTACCGGGAGAATTTCCTTATGCCGCCGGGGTTTTTCCTTTCAAGCGCCAAACGGAAGATCCGACACGGATGTTTGCCGGTGAAGGCGGGCCGGAGCGGACCAACAAACGGTTTCACTATGTGTCTTTTGAAATGCCCTTCGTACGCCTTTCTACGGCATTTGATTCGGTAACTTTATATGGTAATGACCCTGATCTGCGTCCTGATATTTCCGGGAAGATTGGAAATTCAGGAGTCTCCATTGCATGCCTTAACGACGCCAAGAAATTATATTCAGGATTTAACCTGCTCGATCCGAATACATCTGTATCCATGACTATTAACGGCCCGGCGCCGGCCATGGTCGGATATTTCATGAATGCAGCCATCGACCAGCAATGCGAATTGTATATCCATAAAAATGGCCTGGCTAAAGAGGTAGAAAAGAAGATCGAAGAGATGTACCGGAAGAAAGGAACGGTCCGTCCAGCTTACCAGGGTGAGCTTCCCAAGGGGAATAATGGCCTTGGACTTTTGTTACTCGGCATAACAGGTGACAAAGTGCTTCCACCCGATATCTATGAAAAAATTAAAAAAGAAACGCTTAACCAGGTAAGGGGAACAGTCCAGGCAGATATTCTGAAAGAGGACCAGGCACAAAACACATGTCTCTTCTCTACCGATTTTGCTTTAAAAATGATGGGAGATATCCAGGAATATTTTATTCAGAACAACGTTCAGAACTTTTATTCGGTCTCCATCTCAGGTTATCATATTGCCGAAGCGGGGGCAAACCCGATCTCGCAGCTTGCTTTTACCCTTGCAAATGGTTTTACCTATGTTGAATATTACGTTTCCAGGGGTATGGACATCGATAAATTCGCCCCGAACCTTTCCTTCTTCTTCTCCAACGGTCTTGATGCCGAATATTCCGTGATCGGCCGTGTAGCCAGGCTGATCTGGGCGAAAGCCATGAAATACAAATACAAAGCCAACAGCCGGTCACAGATGCTGAAGTATCATATCCAGACGTCAGGACGCTCCCTGCACGCCCAGGAGATCATCTTTAACTACATCCGTACAACATTACAGGCTATATATGCGATCTATGACAACTGCAACTCTCTTCACACCAATGCTTATGATGAAGCCATCACCACTCCCACCGAGGAATCTGTCAGACGTGCAATGGCCATACAGATGATCATCAACCGTGAACTGGGTCTTGCAAAGAACCAGAATGCACTCCAGGGATCATTTATTATTGAGGAATTGACTGATCTGGTGGAAGAAGCTGTTCTGATGGAATTTGAAAGGATCTCCGAACGCGGTGGGGTACTGGGCGCTATGGAAACAATGTACCAGCGCGGTAAGATACAGGAAGAATCCCTTTATTATGAAACGTTAAAGCACAGTGGTAAACTGCCTATTATAGGAGTAAATACATTTCTTTCCAGGGAGGGTTCTCCCACCATCTTACCCAACGAAGTGATCCGTGCTACTGACGAAGAGAAGAACTATCAGATTACCATGCTCAATGATCTTCATAAAACATTTGAGGAAGAATCAAAGCTAACCCTTGAGAATCTGAAAAGTGCTGCTACTCAAAACAAAAATATTTTTGAAGCTTTGATGGAAGCCGCAAAATATTGCTCCATCGGGCAGATCACCAATGCCCTTTTTGAGGTCGGAGGTCAATACCGGAGAAATATGTGAAACAAAAAAAAGATCTATGACGACATTCAATATCCTAGTAGTCAATCCCAAGGACCATGAAACACAGATAGCAGTTTATGAGAACCATAAATTGTGTTATATGATCGGGAAGAAACATACGGGAGAAGAACTTTCCAGGTTTGATAGTATTTATGACCAGGTCGGGTTCAGGAAGGATATCGTAATCAGTGATTTGAAAAACAATGATTTTGACCTCAGGGAGGTCAAGGTGGTGATTTCCCGCGGAGGGCTGATCCGCCCTGTAGAATCAGGCATTTTTGAAGTAAATGAACGATTAAAAGGCGATCTTCGCAACAGCCCGGTCGGTGACGATATAATTAACATCGGGGGATTGCTTGCCGATGCCATTGTCGCTGATATTCCCGGTGCAAAAGCGCTGATCGCAGATCCTTCCGTTGTCGATGAGCTCGAGGAAGTAGCAAGGATCACCGGTTCTCCGGAAATAAGACGTAAATCGATTTTCCATGCCCTGAATCAAAAAGCGGTGGCGAAACTCTATGCTGAAACACATAAGAAAAAATACGAAGATCTGAACCTGATCGTAGTTCATATGGGCAACGGTACTACTGTCGGGGCTCATCGCAAAGGAAGGGTCATCGATGTGAACCAGGGTTTTTCCGGAGACGGACCTTTCTCCCTGATCCGTAGCGGATCGCTTCCCCTGGGAGATATCGTGGAATTATGCTTTGGAGGAACCAAAACAAAGGAGGATATGTATTGCCTGATCACCCATTGCGGCGGCCTTAGCGCTCATCTCGGTACAACCCGTCTGAGTGAAATAGAAGACCGTATCAATAATGGCGATGCCCATGCAAAACTTATCGTGGAAGCAATGGGTTACCAGGTTGCCAAATGTATTGGTGAAATGTACGCAGTTCTGAAAGGCGACGTGGATGCAATCCTCATTACAGGCGAATTGGCCCACAGCGACTTCCTTGTCCATACCATTATCAGCCATGTGGAAAAATTAGCCCCTACATTCAATTACCCGGGCGATAACGAGATCAAAGCAATGGCAACAAATGCCTTGCGCGTCATCAAAGGGGAGATGAAGGTGAAAGAATACAGCTGTTAGTCAATTAATTACGGATTACGGATTACGGATTACGAATTAAAATTTGAAGAAAAGGTTGGAGTTCGCGCGCGTTTGTAACGCGTGCGTATTTTTGTTATAAATTGAAGTTCAGAGGTATAATGAAATTATATTCAATATTAACTGGTAATCTTAAGCTTGACGGTGGCGCTATGTTTGGCGTGGTGCCTAAAGTCATCTGGAATAAACTCTATCCCTGCGACGAGAACAATTTGTGTAATTGGTCGATGCGTTGCCTTCTGGTGGAAGAGGGTGACAGGAGAATCCTCATCGATACCGGGATCGGGAACAAGCAAAGTGAGAAATTCTTTTCCAATTATTATCTTAATGGCGCTGACAGTCTGGATTCTTCCCTGGCAAAAGTGGGGTATACTACGGATGATATCACTGATGTGATCCTTACTCATTTGCATTTCGATCATTGTGGCGGCGCGGTCCGCTGGAATGAGGAGAGAACGGATTATCTGCCTGCTTTTAAAAATGCGACCTATTATACCAGCCGTCAGCAATGGGAATGGGGCACACATCCCAACAACCGCGAGAAGGCTTCTTTCCTGAAAGAAAACATCCTGCCCCTACAGGAAAAAGGGAGACTTCATCTTATTGAATCGGATGACACGCTTTTCCCGGGGGTTTCTGTGAGACTATTTAATGGACATACGGACGGACAAGTGATCCCGTTTATCCGGTATAACAATACTACGGTCGTTTATATGGCTGACCTTATGCCCTCCTCCGCTCACATTCCTTTACCTTTTGTGATGAGCTATGATACCAGACCATTAATCACCCTGAAAGAAAAAGAGGCATTCCTAAAGGAAGCCGTTCAAAATAACTACTTACTATTCTTTGAGCATGATCTCTATAAGGAATGCTGTACTGTCACGGAGACCGAAAAAGGATTCCGGATGAAGGAATCGTATAATCTTTCAGACTTATTCCAGACCTGATTAAATCATCACAATCAACGGTGAATTAACCCAACCAGGGGCTGTCTAATAAGTATGGCAGATGATAATTTTTCCTTCTTTGTGTGCTTTGTGCAATCTTGGTGTTCATTGTGGTTCAGTGCTTTAAGAATTAACCACAAAGGCCACAACGTTTTTCACAATGGTCACAAAGACTT
>CAIYUC010000016.1 GCA_903929315.1 uncultured Bacteroidales bacterium | reverse complement strand
TTTAACTTTGCGTGACTCTGCGTAAAACTCAGCGAAACTTAGCGAGAAATAATCCTTTTCATACTTTTTAGACAACCCCTGCAGGGGATGAGGTGCATAGTAAACCTGCCTGCCGGCAGGCAGGTTCCCCGGGGCTTGTCCCGGAATTCGGGTCCAGTTCCGATAGCTATCGGAATTGCCCTGGGGTTCATACTAATTGATTCCGCCGGATTTTTGTATTTTTAGCCGCAAATTTATACTTATGGCCCAGAAGAAGCTTACCGGATCAAAGACGAATAAAAAGAACATGAAGACTGTTACCGGGAATAAACCCGTGTTTAAAGTTAATTATTACCTTGGACTTTTACTGGCGCTTATCGCTTTCTTACTTTATGCGAACGGGATCAGCCATGGCTACTTACTGGATGATTCTGCAGCAGTCACGGATAATAATTATGTTCAGCAGGGAATTCAAGGCATTCCGAAATTGCTTACCACGGATTTCTGGCACTTTTCCGCGGTCAGGCTGGGATACTACCGGCCGTTGCCGTTGATTACATTTGCCATTGAGTATCAGTTCTTCGGACTTTCTCCTCATGTCAGCCATTTTAATAATGTGTTATTCTTTGCAATTGCGGTTTTCTTCCTGTTTTTGCTGTTGAGCAAATTATTCTCCGGGTATAATCCGCTGTTCCCTTTCATCATAACACTCCTTTTCGCAGCACATCCGATCCATACAGAGATCGTGGATAATATCAAAGGAAGGGATGAGTTGCTCAGTTTCCTGAATACCATTGCAATGCTCTATTTTGCATTGAGATATGCTGAAAGTAAAAAAACCGGTTTCCTGGTTACCGGTCTTCTGCTTTTTTACCTGGCCCTTATGTCAAAGGAAAGTGCAATTACGGGGATTTTGCTTATTCCGCTTGTTCTCTGGTATTCGGGTGAAAAATCCTTTCTTGCCCTTGCAAAGAAAACACTCCCCTTCCTTTTGACGATCATTCTATTCATCATCCAAAAAAAACTGCTGTTTGAGACCAAGCATCTTGTGACCCAGATAGACCCTGTCAATTATCCTTACACAGCCGTAGCGGTAAAATACTCCTCTGCTTTTATGTTATTCCTTTTCTTTTTAAGAATCCTGATATTTCCGCATCCGCTTCGATATGATTATTCATATAACCAGATCCCGGCTGTCGGTTGGGATAGTTTTTTAGCATTACTTGGATTTTTTGTTTTCATTGGGATCCTTGTATATACCATTATTGAGGTGCGAAAAAGAAGCAGGATCGGTTATGCCCTCGGATTTTTTTATATCACCCTGATCCCTCCATTGGTATTCATAATGACAAGGGGTGGGATATTTGCGGAACGCCTTTTATTTTTTCCCTCATTGGGATTTTGCTTTCTTGTTGCCCTGCTCCTGGAAAAGATTACAAGGAGTGACTTCACCCGCCCGTTAACAGCCAGGATTGAGTCATACAAAGGTTTCTTTTTTATCGCTCCGTTGATCCTTGTTGTCTTTGCGCTGTATTCTTTCAAGACGGTCGACAGGAACAAAGCCTGGAATGATCGTTTGTCTTTATATGGTACGGATATTAAAACCGGGAAAAACAGCGCTCAAAACCAGTTGCATTATGGCGCTTACTGGCTCAGAATAGCCCAGGTAGAAAAAGATTCTGTGAAAAGGGCGCTGTATATCGGAAAAGGGTTGACTGCTTTGCGCCAGGCGGTGACAATCTTACCAGGTTTTGGAGACGCTTTATACTGGATTGGTTTTGCCTATGAAGTCAAGGCATTTGCTCATCCGGATATAAAAACCTTTGACTCTGCCAGATATTATTATAATTATTCGCTCGAAAGAGCGCCCTCTTTGTTTATGAGTTATTATCACCTTGCAAATCTTTATGAATGGATAGGCAGATTTGATGTGTCATCCTATTTTTATAACCAGGCACATGATATAAGTCCGGAATATCTGCCTGTTATAAAAAAAATAAAGGAGATGAAAGAAAAAAGGGGTTTGGATGTCAGGACAAATCCGCTGACCAGGACTAATGGCAATTTAAACGACTACCTGCATTTCAAATAACTATAATCTCAGCCAGCTTCCTTCGGGCAATTATATACTGGAAGCAGTCACGGCTTCAGGGATTGTATCTGAAACTTTGGTTCTATCGAAGTAATCTGCTAAAATAAAGAATTGGCAATTCGTCTTCCTGCCAAAAAAAATTTCGCATGGCTGCAGGTACCAGTCTATTGATCAATAGACTTTTACACCTTAATCTTGTTGTCCGACCAGGATGAAACCTCTCTTCCAAACGGGCAGTAAAATCTATTGTTTTGAAACATTGGTTCGCCCAGTTGTCAGTACGGGTGTCAAAACACCTTTTTCGTCTTATAAGAATATTTTATAATGCTTTGATAATTTTTTCAAATTCTTTAATATCCATCCCTATTGTTTTAAGATTTGTCTTTATATGCAACCTTGGCACTTCTTTTTCGTGAGTTTGCAGCGTAACTGGACGTTCTAAAGAATCATCTGGATAATCCCACATTTCGTGTCCTCCCTCTGTTCGTTTATGAACTAAACCAATCTTTTTTAGGAACTTTTTGAATTTTGGCAGGGGGACTGGCTTCATTGAATAGAAAATCAGCAGGGGATTAGTACTTTTTCCTCTCGTAAATTAAAGTTAGGATAATCTTTAAATTGATTCAGCATGTTTACAGAAAGAGATGGTGGCCGAAATTCCTTCATTTGAAGTGTCCATCCATACTTTAATAACAGTCGCTCAAGTGTCCCCTTTCTTATTGTTTCCTTAAAAAATATATCAAGCTCTTTAGTAAATTCCCGTTTAACCTTTTCCAAATTCGTGGCATATGTTGATAATTCTAAGGCAGGACAATAAGCGACATAATACTTATCTTCTTTAAACAAGGCCACCGTTAAAATTACTTCTAATTTTCCTTGAGTTTTAGTTATCCGTTGTTCTAAACTTTTCTTTGTGTCTGCCATGACTACAATTATTACAGCTTAAGAGTTTTAGAATTTAACAACTATTTTTACCAGCACAAATATGGTATCGGTAAAATTATTATTTAAATACCCGTGAATAACAAAAGTGACACCAAAGTGGCACTAAAAGTAGAGTTTTGTCCTAATTAAATGTCCGGTTGCTCGTATACATTGGCAAGGACAGTCTTATAAATGCAAAGATATGAATTTTTCGGGAAATATTTCCCGCTAATCATTCCCTATTATCTGCCTTGGCTAGTTTTATTTTTACTTTTACCGGTCTGTTCAATATCCTTTGAAGAATGGAATTCAAAATCGGGGGAAAATGATGGAATTGCTTGTATTAAATGATATTGATCCGGGGAAGATCCGGAAACAATTTGATAAAACGCTTGAAGAGCTTGCAAATGGTGAATTTGCACGTGCAGAGGTGAAGAAGATGACCGGTCCCGGCTATTACCGGGCAAAATTGGATTATTCGAGCCGCCTGTTGTTCAGGTTTGGTTATTATAATGGTCAGACATGTTTGTTGATACTTGAGATTATATATAACCATGAATATAATAAATCACGGTTTTTACGGGGCGCTCAGATCGATGAATCGAAACTGGTATCCTTAAACAGTCCTCAGGATATACCAGCCGGAGAATATATACCATTGACCTATGTGAACAACCGTTATCCTCATTTTCATTTGCTCGATAAGGTGTTATCATTTGATGATCATCAGGAAGAAATATTGTCATTGCCTTTGCCACAGATTGTCATAGGCTCTGCCGGAAGCGGGAAATCGGTGGTTACCCTTGAAAAAATCAAGAACCTTTCAGGAAAGGTTCTTTATATCACACTTTCATCCTACCTTGCTGAATATGCCTCCCGTCTGTTTTATTCGAACAATTATGAAAATGAAGATATCGAAATTGATTTTCTTTCCTATAAAGAATTTCTGGAGACCATCCGAATACCAGACAGGAAAGAACTTGACTTCAGAACCTTTGAGAAATGGTTTGTCGGGTATAAACAGGCAACCCGGCTGAAAGATGCCCATAAAACTTTTGAAGAGTTCAGGGGCGTTATCACCGGTCTCGACATATCGAAAGAATTCCTTTCCAGGGAAGATTATCTTACACTGGGGGTTAAACAATCCATATTCCTTAAAGAAGAACGGGAAGTAGTCTATTCCCTGTTCGTGAAGTACCTGAACTTCCTGAAAGAAAATAACTATTATGATATCAATATATATTCCCATTTTTTGCTGTCCGAATGCACACCCTTGTATGATTTTATAGTGGTTGATGAGGTTCAGGATTTTACAAACATTCAATTGCTGATCATCCTGAAATCGTTGAAAAAGCCGGCGAATTTTATACTGTGCGGGGATGCTAACCAGGTGGTACATCCGAATTTTTTTTCCTGGTCACACCTCAAAACCCTATTCTACCAAGGTGATGTCAAAGGGCATGATATAAAAATCTTACACACCAATTACCGTAATAGTAAGATCGTTTCTGAGCTGGCTAACCGGTTGCTTAAAATAAAAAATGCCCGGTTCGGATCGATAGACAGAGAAAGCAACTACCTCGTGAGAACGGCAACCGGAACGC